>JBBSAP010000128.1:0-8544 GCA_038252165.1 Bacteroidales bacterium
AAAACTAATCACTAAAATGCCATTGAAATCAGATTTATTAAGGGATTTTTGAAAAAAGTAGGTGTGAAGCAATATGGTATACTTTATCAATCCATTGATACTGCCAGATTATATTGACCTAAAGGGATTTTGGAACAATAGGGAAATTTACTACAAAACTCACTGGCTTGAATTTTATTAGCAATTTGTTTTTCCCAATCAATAAGGCGGATTTGATGAACTAAAAAGATTTTTACTGTTTTCGATCCGATTAATCAAGTAACATACTTTTTGAGTAAGCAAGCTGAAAAATTTGAAGGATTCTTTCTGCGAAGCGCCACTGATCAGGGTCGATTTTCGCATGGCGTTGTTTATCCAATTCATTGATTCGTTGCAGAAATCCTGATTTGATGTAGCCATGCTATTTATTGTGTACAGTTTAATGATACAACTGATCGTTTTATCACGCTTCATCACCACAAAGTTATTTTCCAGTTCAATACCACTCAGATATAACCTATAGTGAACAGCGCCTTGCCAATCATCTTTAAATCCTCGATTTGACCATTGATTAATCCTATTGATCATGTCGAGCAGCTGAGAACAAAGCATTAATGCTTCATCTGTAGATGAAAAATAACCACTCTCAAAATAGTAATCAATCAGTCTCAAAATAGCATCAAAAGTCCGATCTGTCCAAATCTCAACTGAAGGTATTTCATGGTATGCAGCAGTTAGTTGCTTGTAAATACCAATGAGTTCATCATCTTTCATCATTTTACAGAATTCACTAAAGTTGCCTTGAAAAACTTCGGTGCTGTTTGACCACGAAAAAACTTTGAACAAAGTAAGTTCAGTATACGGCAGGAAATGGAACATCGGTATATCGACAGCGGTGAAAAACACTTCTTTTTCGCTGGCTTTCGACAAGGCGAGAAAGTTTTGCAGCAATTGCCTCATATATTGCTTGTAAACAATTGGATTATGAAGGTCGAGCGGAACATAACTAAAGTTCAAACTTTGCTGTTTTGCACCTATAAGTGCATCGAAAGAAAAATTAAAATGTGTGCAAATTTTGGTTAGTTCATCCATATCGAGTCGCTTTTCGCCTCTCATTCGTCGATAAACTGCATCGTTACTGATGTTCAACAAATCAGAAAGGGTCCCAACCAGCGACATATTGTTAGCTGTGTGACTTTTAAGCTGATCAAACAAAGCCTGTTGTAAATCGTCCGTTTTTTTTTCTTCCATATCAGATATTAATAACTATTTTTTTGCGGAAACCAATAATATAAACAAAATTTGTTTTCAAATTTAGTGAAATTCGCAAAACATGGATGCGTACAAGCTTATTAAATTCAATAATTTGCATAAAACAAGAATTGCGCACAAAACAACATCCAATTTCAATTTTATTATGAACCGTGAAGATTGTAGTTTTGATAAATAAATTAATATTAAAAATCAAAACAAATATTTATAGTTATTTAACAATGTGCGACTAAATACTTAATGCGATAATTGAATATAAGTCATACATTTGGTATAGTTAAATCAACAGTTGCCTAACCTTATCAGTAAATGAAGAAAATCTTTATTTATTTTCCCCTGATATTTTTGCTCATTTCCGGATGCAACCAGAGGAAAGTCAGCATTATCACTTACGATATTAAACGTTCCGATTACCTCGAAACAATTGACGCAATTGGTACGATACAGGCGGTAAATAGCTTTGCCCTTCTTTCTCCACGAAACGTTCCAGGTCTAACAGTAGCCCATCTGGCAGAAGAAGGTGCCCATGTAAAAAAGGGAGACACGATCTGTATCCTTGATTCACCGGAGCTTTTCTATAATCTTGAAATTTTGAACATCGATCTTGAAAAGCTGGAAGCTGAGGCTAAGAAACTTGAAGCCGACAACGCCATGCAGATGGCATTATTATTAGCGCAGGTTGAGACCAATAAGGCCCAGATTGCCATCAGCATGCTTGACTCGATACAGCTAAAATTTGCCCCTGCCGTGAAGAAACAGTTGCTGTTACTTGAAATGGAAAAAGCCAATGTTGAAAAAAAGAAACTGCAGAAAAAATTCGCTGCTCAGAAGAGAATAAATAGTTCGGAGCTTATCCGCATGAAATCGCGTATGATGATGCAGAAAAATCGCATTCAGATGGCTCAAAATCAGGTTAATTCTCTCAAACTGGTCGCACCGGTTGATGGCGTTGTGATGCACTATGATGCACCTTTAATAAGTATAATGAGTGGAAACGGAGGAGGAACTATTGGCGGAAAAATAGAAGAAAAAAGTAGCGTTTGGGGTAATATGCCGATACTTCAATTTCCTGATATGAAGGAAATGCAGGTATCAGTTGAGGTCCCGGAGGGTGACTACAAGAGGATTGAAAACGGCCAAAAGGTATTGATCGGGGTAGAGGCATCCGCAAACCTGAATACGACCGGAAAAATAAAAAGGAAGGCACTTGCCGGAAAAAACAATACGGAAAACTCTTCAACAAAGACCTATGAAGTGATTATAAGTGTCGATAGTTGTCATCTTAAAATGACACCCGGGTTGAGCGCGGCGTGCCGGATAATAGTTGACCAGGCGAAAGATACGATTGTTGTTCCAGCGGCAGCGATATTCTTGAGAGACAGTATAAAAATTGTATATGTTGCAGAGGGTGGAAAATTTATACCCGTTACTGTCGAAACCGGTTTTTCCAACAGTTCGAAAAGTATCATCTCTAAAGGGCTTACAGGAAATGAGACCATAGCCCTGATGGAGCCTCCTTACAATCTGATCAGGAAAGAAGTGAAATCTAAAGCAGGAATGAAAGTCAATCCCCTTTTGCCTGGAAAAGACTCTGTAAAATTTCAACCATAAAGTATTAGGATTTCTATTTAAACAAACTGATAATGGATAAAAAAATCATTCTTCTATTATGTCTGGGACTTGTTGCATGCACTGGGAAAGTAGTTCAGGAAGTTCAGACAACGCTTGTTAAGCGAGGCACCTTCTCGGAAGAATTGACCGAAGAGGGAACAGTACGGGCCGTTAATTCAATTAACATCGCTGCGCCAATTATCTCGTACAGGTATGGCGCTCTTAAAATAACAAACATGGTCAGCGATGGGAAAGAGGTCGAGGAGGGCGATACCGTAATCGTTTTCGACCCTTCTGAAATAAAAAAAGCAATCATAACCTCCCAGCAGCAACTGGAAATCTCAAATGCTGAACTTGAGAAACTAAAAGCAACACAACAGTCAGAAATAGAAGATCTTGAATCGGACCTTGAAATAACGCTTATCTCCCAGAAAATTTCAAAGATCAACTTTGAACAGGCTGTTTATGAGTCGGAAGTAACCAAAAAAGAGATCAATCTCAAACTCGAAACGGCGAACATCGCACTTGCACGCGCAAAAGAACAAATTGAAAACAAGAAAAAGATCCAAAAGGAAGATATTTTCCAGAAGACATTAAGTATAAAACAATTATCAGCTACCCTGGAAGATGCTAACAGCTCAGTAGCAAACCTTTTTGTGATTAGTCCGGGCCATGGGATCGCTATCCTGAAAGACAACTGGATGACGAACCAAAAATGGCAGGCTGGCGATCAGCCCTATTCGGGAACGACTTTAGTCGAGCTCCCTGATCTGAATAAAATGATGGCTGAGGTAAAAATTAATGAAGTGGACATTACCAAAATTTCCCCTGACCTGAAGGTCGAAATAAAACCGGATGCATTTTCTGACACGACTTATTCGGGCAAAGTACAAAGTATAGCCAATCTGGCACAAAACAAAGATTCAAAGTCAAAAATTAAAATATTCCCCGTTCAGATTGTAATTGACAGTGAAACCAAAAACCTTCTTCCCGGCCTTACTGTCAGTTGCAAAATTAAGATCAATGAAATTAAGGACACATTATATATCCCTCTTGAAGCTATTTTCAAAGATCAGGGAAATGAGTTCGTTTATGTCAAAAACCCTTCAGGCTTTGAACGCCGCGACATCAAGATCGGATCAACAAATTCTGATTTTGCAATTGTAACCGGTGGATTGAAGGAAAATGAAGAGCTTGCACTTACCGATCCTTTCCTGAATAAGGAAGAAACAGAAAAAAATGAAAAGAAAAATGACAAATAGAAACTCTTATCCTTTACAGGGACAGTCATTGTTCCTGATATATTTGATATTGTCATTATTCTCAGTCTCCTGCGGACAAGAGAAAACTGACGAATTCACGGTAATAAAGGGACATTTCAGGCAGTCTGTTGTTGAGTCCGGCGAATTGGAAGCAGTTAATGCATCCTATATCATGATGCCCCGGATAGCCTACCAGTATGGATACCAGTTTAAAATAATCGGACTGGCAGAACATGGGAAGACCGTCCATAAAGGGGACTCCATTATTAAACTCGACCCATCCTCCATTTACAAGTACATTCTTGAAGGAGAAGATAGGCTTGATAATGAATTGGCTGCTGCAAACAAGCAGATGGTGCAAAGTGAAGATAATATACAGGAACTGGTTGCCCAATTGAAAAATGAACAGGCTGCGTACGATCTTAAAAAACTTGAAGTCGATAGAAGCAAGTTCGATACAGAGGCAAAAAAAAGAATTAAAGAGCTTGAATTTCAACAGGCTACTTTAAGACTTAAAAAAGTAAAACGGAATCTGGAATTAAAGACTATTCTGGAAAATTATGATCGGAAAATTCAGAAAATACGCGTGATGCAGCGTAAAAACGACCTGAAAAGCGCGAAAGATAATTTGAAACAGCTTTTGCTCAGATCCCCCCTCGACGGCATATTCCAGGTTTCCATAAATAAATTTACCCAATATCCACAAAACTGGAAGTTGGGTGATTCACCATACCAGGGACAAATGATTGCAAGTATTCCTGATATAACCAGAATGAAAGCAAAAACCTACATCAACGAGGCTGAATTTCAAAAAGTAAAGCCCGGAATGAAAGTAATTGTCAGGCTCGATGCACTTCCAACCGTTCCCTTTAACGGAACCATAAAAGAGATCAGTAAAATATGTTTTGCACGTGATCGCGAGAAAGTATTTAATGTCGTTGTTGAAATAAACGAATCTGATCTAAGGCTTAAACCCGGAATGACTGTCAGTTGTGAGTATATTATATATGAGACTGATAATGGGCTGTTTGTCCCTAATAGCTGTCTTTTAAAAGAAAAAGGACATTCTTACATTTTTCTGAAACGGGGTGGTTCTTCCCTTAAAGTTGAAGTCAAAAGCGGCCCTGCCAATAGCAACCATACCATTATTGCCGGAGATGTAAAATCCGGCCAGAAGCTTTTGCCCTTTGAAAAAGTTCTCACTTCATTAAAGTAACAGACCATGCAATTCAAAGAAAACATCAATATAGCGGCACTAAGCCTGATTGACCATAAGCTCCGTTCTTTTCTCACAATGCTCGGTATCATATTCGGCACAGCTTCAGTGATTACCATGGTGTCGATCGGTGAAGGAGCAAAAAAACAAGCCATAGCTAAATATAAAGATATGGGCATCAGTAATATAATTATCAGGGACAAAGATATGACCGATACTGAACTGGAACAGGTAAGAATAAAGTTTTCGCAGGGCTTGTCCATCAGGGATGCAGAAATAATCCAGGAGATTGTTCCGGGGGTAGTTGATGTCGCCCCTCAAACTGAGAAAAAAATCGATGCCAAATACGGGGATAAATCTTCTAAATCTACCTTGATCGGCATTACTCCTTCCATAATTGAAATTCTTAATTACCAGATCGGTAAGGGTATTTTCATTAACGATGATCACTATGATCGCCAACTGAAAGTTTGTTTTCTTGGTGCCAGTGTCTCCCGTGAATTATTTGGTTATGAGAACCCGGTCGGACAAAGTGTAAAGCTGGATGATCAATGGTTTGAGGTGGTTGGGGTTATGCAAACTAAGACGTTGTTTACTGAAACAGTTGGTGAACTTGCATCACGAGATCTGAATAACGACATTTATATTCCACTTACTACCTTCAATAAACGCATTCTGAAAGAGAGTCGTTTTTCGAGTGAAATAAAGCAGTTAACTGTTAAACTCGAAAATTCGGAAATGCTTGTGCAGTCAGCTGCAGTAATCCGCAGCATATTGAACCGTCATCATTTTAACAACAACGATTTCAGCATAATAATCCCCTATGAGTTATTGAAACAGGAAGAGAAAGAAACAAGGATTTATAATCTTTTACTGGCTTCAATAGCTGCAATTTCATTAATTGTAGGAGGCATCGGAATCATGAATATAATGCTTGCCTCGGTTCTTGAGCGTACCAGCGAAATAGGTATCCGCAGGGCAATCGGAGCCTGCAAGGTTGATATCATGAATCAATTTGTTACAGAAGCAGTAGTTTTAAGCGTCACCGGCGGGATAATTGGTGTGTTGCTGGGAATCACGCTTTCATTGGGCATTTCGTGGGTAACTGAGATCCATACTAGCCTTACCCTGTATTCCATATTCATTGCATTTGGTTTTTCAGTCATGGTTGGAATAACTTTCGGGTACCTTCCGGCAAAAAAAGCAGCTGACCTTAAGCCTGTTGACTCCATTCAATACTAATCAATAATTTAAATTCAGCCAGTCATGTTAATAGATATAAGAAATTTAAAAAAAGATTATACGATGGAGATGGTCGAGGTGAAAGCGCTTCGCGGTATCGACCTTCAGATTCCTGAGAATGAGTATGTAGCGATAATGGGACCATCCGGATCTGGCAAATCAACACTCATGAACATTCTGGGATGCCTCGATACACCAACTGAAGGAAAATATTTCTTTAACTCAGTTGATGTTACCCTATTGAATGACAACCAGCTCTCAGCAATCCGGAATAAGAATGTCGGTTTCGTTTTTCAGTCATTCAATCTCCTGCCGCGGATGAGTGCTCTTCACAATGTTGAATTACCACTGATGTATGCCGGTGTCGAAAAGAACCTGCGTAAAGAGCTGGCATTACTATCCCTGGCAAAAGTTGGGCTTTCTGACCGGGTTCATCATAAGCCGGCAGAATTATCGGGAGGGCAACGACAACGTGTGTCCATTGCGCGTGCTTTGGTAAATAACCCTGGAATAATTCTGGCTGATGAACCAACAGGTGCATTAGACTCAAAGAATGGTGAAGAAATTATGGAGATTTTCAGTAAACTTCACAGTGAAGGTAACACCATAATTATAATTACACATGAAAATGATATAGCTGCTCATTGCAGACGAATCATCTATCTCAAAGATGGAATAATACATAGTGATACGCTAAACAAACACTAATCGAACTATCCAATAAAATTATTTTCTCATGAATATTTTAAGACTCACAATCACCCTTTTAGTTTTAACTGTATTTTCAATATTAGCCACGGCACAGCAGGTTTACAACCTCGACCTTGAGTCCAGCATCAATATTGCTAAAGAGAAGAGTAAAACGATGTTGAAATTAAAACAAAGCCTCGAAGGAGTCGGATATGACCTCAAAGCGGCTACCAGCAGGTTTAAAACGCATGTCGACCTTGACCTCGTAACTCCACGTTACTCCAAAACGATAAGACAGTTTGAAGACAGCCTTGGTTTGCACTTCTATCCTGTAAGCCAGAACACGCTAAATGGTTACTTAACAATTAACCAGCCACTGCCAACTGATGGCAGACTGTATATTCGTTCAGGAATGGAGAACATAACTGATTATTATTACGGTAAACGGAATGCACAAATCACCTCGATAATCGGTTTAAGCCAGCCGATTGAAGCATTTTTTGGTTACAATAATATAGCCATGGGTTATAAACAGGCCAAGCTCAGTTACGATCGTTCTTTAAAACAGTTGAAAAGAGCCGAACTTGACCTTGTTTATAATGTTAGTCTGGATTTTTTCACATTACTTTCTTATAATGAGCGATTGAATATTGCACGGCTCACGATGCAGCGGCAAAAAGAAGCTTACGAAATTGCCCAGAATAAATTTAAAGCAGGACTTATCCGTGAAGTTGAAGCACTGCAGATGGAGGTTGACCTTGGCGACGCTATAAATAGTCATGATATCGCAAATATCAACTATCTTTCACAGTTGAGTCTATTTAAAGAAAACATCGGTATAGAGCTAACGGACAGCATAATAATAAAGACAGAACTGGATTATAAACCGGTTAATGTTGATCCTGAAAAAGCAGTCAACCTTGCCCTGGAAAACAGGCTGGAATTGAAAGAAGATGAAATAAATATCGAACTTAACAGCATGGAAATCAAGAGACGAAAAGCTGAAGGAAGAATAAATGGGGATATATCATTTAATTATGAATTTAAGGGTGTAAATCAAAGCTCCCAATCCATACCTATTGAAACTACTCTGAATGATACCTGGGATGATCTCCAGCGGCGACCCGGTAACCTTGGTGTTGGCCTGACTATTAATATTCCGATAATTGACTGGGGCGAAAACAGGGCAAGAGTCAGATCGGCTGAAGCCACATTAAATCAGAACCAAATCCAGTTATCAGGAGATATCATTAATATAGAACGTGATGTCCG
>JBBSAP010000129.1:0-8459 GCA_038252165.1 Bacteroidales bacterium
AAAAGATCCTCAATGTCAGTTGAGTTTCTCCTGATATGTGCATCAAAATTGATGCCTCCGGTTTTGAATCCGCCTGCCTGTTGTATGACAAGCATGGCTTCGGTAATCTCATACACATTTGTGGGAAACTCATCCGTATCCCATCCATTCTGATAGTCTCCTTTATTTGCATCTATGCTGCCAAGTAAACCGGCATCGGCAGATATCTGAAGATCGTGAGCAAATGTATGTCCGGCAAGAGTGGCGTGATTAACCTCAACATTCAGCTTAAAGTCCTTTTCAAGACCGAACTTGTTAAGAAATCCTATTACGGTCGCCGCATCATAATCGTACTGATGCTTTGTTGGTTCCATTGGCTTTGGCTCAATCAGAAAAGTGCCCTTGAATCCCTGTTTCCTTCCATAGTCGCGGGCAAGCGTCAGCATCATACCCATATGCTCAAGCTCTCTCTTCATATCGGTGTTGTGAAGGCTCATATATCCTTCACGCCCACCCCAGAAAACATAGTTTTCGCCGCCCAGAGCTATTGTGGCATCAATTGCGTTTTTAAGCTGTACAGCTGCATTTGTGACCACTGTAAAATCCGGATTTGTTGCTGCTCCGTTCATATATCGGGGATTTGAAAAGAGGTTTGCGGTTCCCCAGAGAAGCTTCACTCCTGTTTGTTCCTGTAACTTTTTCATAACAGGTACATATTTTTCAAGACGCTTTTCAACATCAAATACTGTTCCGTCACCTCCTACAACATCAACATCGTGAAAACAGTAATATGGGGCACCGATCTTGGTAATAAATTCAAACGCAGCATCAAGTCTATGCTTTATCCTGTCATTTGCCGGCAGGTCCTTCCAGGGATAAGCATGGGTAGCATTGCCAAACTGATCTGTACCATCGCCACAGAATGAATGCCAGTAAGCAATTGCAAACCGAAGATGATCTTTCATCTTTTTGCCTGACACAACCTGTTCCGGATTATACCATCTGAATGCGAGGGGATTTTTGGATTTTTTTCCTTCGTATTCAATTTCCCCGATACCGGGATAAAATTCTTTCTTGCCTTTGTAAATCATATTGTTGAAATTTTAGTGTTGTTTCTGTTTCTGACTGCCTAATTTAATGAACTTTGGTTACCTGATGAAATCCTTATTGATCCATTGGGGTTTATTTTTAACAAAAAGAGACATAAAGTTATTCACAGAGGGATTCAAAACATTCATTTCCTATAATAAGGCAGACAGAAGATTGCTTTTCCAGGTGGAATATGCCGATTCATAGGCATCTGTTTTTGTTTTGTCCGGACTTGTTACACCAACCTCTGAAAGTCCCGGAAATGCTTCTTTTGCAGACTTATAGTAACCGCATCCGATACCTGCTCCCCGGGCTGCCCCTATGGACCCGTCAGTATTATAAAGATGAATCTCCACCCCAGTAATGCATGACAGGGCTTCACGGAAAACAGGACTCAGGAACATATTTGCACTGCCAGCCCTTATCAAGCCAGGATCTATTCCTGTTTCCTTCATAATGTCGAGTCCGTATCTGAAAGAGAAGGCGATTCCCTCCTGGGCTGCCCTAAAAAGATGGGAATTTGAATGTCTGTTAAAATTCAGCCCACTGATCCGGCATCCGGTATCCCTGTTCATCAGGATCCTTTCAGCTCCGTTTCCGAAAGGCAGAATAGAGAGATCATCCGAACCCGGAGCCACTCCTGAGGCCAGATCGTTCATTTCATTATACGAAAGGTTATTGCCCGTATTCCTTTTAAGCCATGAGTTTAAAATACCTGTGCCGTTTATACAAAGCAAAACTCCTAGATGCTGATTATCTGGTGAATGATTGACATGCAGGAATGTATTAACTCTTGACTGCGGATCAAATTTTGCCTTATCGGTAACCCCATAAATTACACCTGAGGTGCCTGCGTTTGCAGCAACCTCACCAGGATTCAGGACATTAAGGGACAACGCATTGTTTGGCTGATCACCGGCACGGTACGCGACAGGGATTCCTTCGGGCAGACCCAGGTCTGATGTCATCTCTTTTAACAGTCTGCCCTGGATAGAAAATGACCCCTTCTGTTCGGGTATCATATCATGCCTGAACCCAAAAAAGTCCATTATCTCCCCGCTTAACCTGCTTGTCCTGAAGTCCCAGAAAATTCCTTCCGAAAGACCGGTAAATGAAGTTAATATTTCTCCGGTCATCCTCATGGCAATATAATCGCCGGGCAACATTATCTTATAGATCCTGCTAAACAGTTCCGGCTCATTCTCCTTCACCCATGCAAGTTTTGCAGCAGTAAAATTGCCTGGGGAATTAAGCAGGTGTGAAAGACAGAAATCCTTTCCCAGCGAATTAAATGCATTATCTCCGTATCTGACAGCGCGGCTGTCGCACCAGATTATAGAAGGACGCAGCACCTTGCTGTCTTTTCCAACTACAACAAGCCCATGCATCTGGTATGATATCCCGATTGCTCCAATGCTGCCTTTTTTTGTTCCAAGCTGTTTGTTGCAGTCAAGAATTGCCAACCTGAGATTCGACCACCATTCTTCAGGTTCCTGTTCCGCCCAACCCGGCTTAAGGGCAATTATTTTCATTTCATCTTTGGGATAAAAAGCTGAAGCCAGGCACTTGCCTGATTCTCCGTCAATTACTGATGCTTTAACTGAGGAGCTACCTAAATCAATTCCAAGAAGTAGCATAGTATTGTGTTTTATTTGGTTTTTTGATCAACTTTTTCTCAATGATGACTGCCGGACTATTAATGAATGTTTAAGTACAATAGTGCTATAATTTACTGATAATGAATTATTTAATTTTTCAATAAGGACGGTGGCTGCAATCTCACCAATCTCTCTTGCCGGATAATCCAAAGTAGTCAGATTCGGATGTATGACCTGGCTGACAGGCTCATTATTGAACCCGACTACCGCGATATCATCAGGTACCCTGAATCCAGTTTCCTGAATTTCCAATATTGCAGCAACTGCCGATGTATCATTGGCAGCAAAAACTCCATCGGGATGAAGATCAGTTTTAAGGATCTTTTTCATTATTTCTTTTCCTGATTGTCCTGTGAGGTCGCAAATAAAAACAAGTTTCTGATTAAACTCAATCCCATTATCATGCAATGCCTGCTTATATCCCCTGTACCTCTCCGAATAAACATTTCTGAGAAGATTTCCACCAAGATGTATAATCTTTTTGCAGCCCTGTTCAATAAGATGTGAGGTTGCTTCATATCCGGCTTTGTAATTATCAATTACCACACTCATACAACCTTTGCAATCGGCAACCCGGTCAAAAAACACAACAGGTATATCTTTATTAAAAAGCCTGTCAAAATGGTCTAGATTCTTTGTGTCGAAGGCAAGGGAGATCAGCATACCGTCAACACGGCTGTCGAAAAGAGTAGAGACACATGAAATTTCCTGCTTACCAGACTCCTGGGACTGGCTGATAATCAATCCATAGCCCAGTTTATTTGTGATCTTTTCGACCCCTGCGATTACAGTTGCCATAAAATAACTGTTCAGCTTGGGAACAACTAACCCTATAGTTTCCGTTCGTCTTTTCCTCAGGGAGCTGGCCAACTTGTTCTGCTGATATCCCATCGCTTTTGCCGCTGCCAAAATTTTCTTCTTGGTCTCCTTATGAATATGAGGATGATCTTTTAAACCACGGCTTACTGTTGAAGGGGAGAGATTAAGAGCTTCTGCCACATCGTAAATTGTGACATCCTTCGTGTTTTTCATCTGAGCGGGTCTGGACAAACAAATTTAATATAAAATGCTTAAAAATGAAAGATATTAAAAAAAATCCGCAATCGGTTGCATAATCCTTAAAAGTGGTTTGATTTTCAGAATTTGTTATTTAAATTTATATGAAAGAAATTTAAGATCCTCTCAGATCACATTTATTACCTTAATATGAGTTTGAAAATAAACAATATACGTTATATCCTGTCAGGAATTATTCTGTCAGCATTTTTATTCCAGAACCTGTTAAATGCTCAGTCCACTTTCGGAACAGAACAATTCGTTTCCCCGGAAAAGGAAAGGGGAGCTTTTACAATTTCTGCCAAAGGGGTTTCCACACCACTTTTAATAAGCTCAAAAGAATGGCCTGGGGTATCACGTGCCTTTCTGGATCTCCGGAGTGATATAGGGAAAGTGACCTCATCATTGCCTGAGTTTTATAAAGACAAGCTGCCCGGCTCAAAAGAAATATTAATTGCAGGAACGATTGGCAAAAGTGAACTAATTGATCAGCTCATAAAAAACAGGAAGATTGAGAAGAATAAGATCGCAGGCAAGTGGGAAACATTTATTATTCAAGTCGTTAACAGGCCTTTCAAGGGAGTAAAAAAGGCACTTGTGATTGCCGGCAGTGACAAAAGAGGCACTATTTACGGCATATATGAATTATCGAAACAGATAGGGATTTCACCGTGGTACTGGTGGGCAGATGTTCCCGTCATTACAAAAGAGAATCTGTTTGTAAAACCCTATAAATATATTGATGGTCCCCCCTCTGTAAAATACAGAGGTATATTTCTTAATGATGAAGCTCCCGATCTATCAAACTGGATAAGAGCAAAATATGGCACTGTTGTCCAGTCGGAAAATCCTCCGGTACCTGCTGGCGTTGCAAATTATGGCCGTGAATTTTATACAAAGCTTTTCGAACTTTTACTCAGGCTTAAAGCCAATTATCTCTGGCCGGCAATGTGGAACAATGCTTTCAATGAGGATGACCCTGAAAACCCCAGGCTGGCTGATGAGTACGGTATTGTAATGGGCAATTCGCACCAGGAGCCCATGCTGCGTGCCCAGAAAGAGTGGGACCGCCGCTATCAGAGAAAGCTGGGCAGCTGGAATTATGCAAAATATCCTGATGTCCTTGAATCATTCTGGAGGGACGGAATAAGCAGGAACAGCAGGTATGAGAGCATAATAACCATAGGACTGCGCGGGGCGGATGATACACCAATGGCTCCGGGCGGCTCCGAAGCAAACATTACTCTTCTTGAAAAGATAGTCAATGTTCAGCGTAATATTATTGCCGAAGAAATAAATCCCGATGTGACAAAAGTCCCGCAATTATGGTGCCTCTATAAGGAAGTGCAGGAGTATTACAATGCAGGGATGAGAGTTCCTGACGATGTTACCCTTTTGTGGGCTGAGGACAACTGGGGCAACATAAGACGACTGCCTGGTACGGAAGAGAGAAAAAGAAGCGGAGGTGCAGGAATTTATTATCATTTCGATTATCACGGCGGACCCAGATCGTACCAGTGGTTAAATACAAATGCAATCCCGAAAATATGGGATCAGATGTCGTTGGCAAAACAGTATGAAGCTGACAGGATATGGATCGTCAACGCAGGGCATTTCAAAGGATATGAAATACCGGTGGAGTATTTTCTTGATCTTGCATGGAATACAGGCAGAATGACAAATGAAAATATAAGGGAATACACCAGGCACTGGGCTGCACGGGAATTTGGCGAAGAATATTCTGTTGAGACTGCAGAAATTGTCTCCCTTTTTACAAAGTACAGCGGGCGCAGGAAACCTGAACTGCTCGCTCCTGATACTTACAGTCTTATAAACTATAATGAAGCTGAAGAGGTTGTAAATGACTTTAAAAAAATTACCGCAAGAGCAGAAGTGATATTTAACAAACTGCCTTCTGAAAAGCAGGATGCTTTTTACCAGCTTGTGCTGTTTCCGGTAAAGGCCAGTGCAATAGTAAATGAGTTATACATGGCAGCCGGCAAAAATAAACTTTATGCACGCCAGGGCCGTTCAAGCACAAATGATCTGGCCGATCAGGTACGTATTCTTTTTCAGGCAGATACAAGCCTGATGGGCTATTTCAACCGGACATTTGCAAACGGGAAATGGAATCACTTCATGGATCAGTCACACCTTGGTTATACCGGATGGGCCGATCCTCCTTCAAACAGTCTCCGTGCTATTAAATTAATGCAGTCAGAAATATTGCCTGAAAATGAAATGGGTGTTTCCATTGAAGGTTCAGAGGCTGTATGGCCGGGGGAAAAGACTCCTCCTCTTTTGCCCGAATTTGATGTGTTCAACCGTCAGACACGCTATTTTGAGGTGTTCAACAAAGGGAAAGGAGATATTGTATTTACGACAACTCAGGATAAGCCGTGGATAATTGTGAGCAGAACTAAAGGACCCTTCAGCAAGGATGACCGTCTTCTGGTGACTATTGACTGGCCCGGTCTGCCTCCGGGTCTTAACAAGGGTAACATAAAAATATCAGGGACCGGAAGGGAGGTCAATATCGGAATTACAGCTTTTAAGCCTGATAATATAACTATTGAAAATCTCAGGGGATTTATCGAGGGAGAAGGAGTTGTCTCTGTCGAAGCAGAGCACTTCACAAAAAACAATCCGGCTGGTGATGGCCGGTGGATCAGGATAGAGGATTACGGACATACACTCTCAGCAATGAGAGCAGCGGCTCCGGTTGATTATCCCCCTGCAACTCCGGGAAAAGACTCACCATGTCTTGAATATCAGATGTATCTTTTCAACTCAGGCACTTTTGATGTTACAGCAATATTTGCCCCAACATTGAATTTCATTTTTGGCAGGGGACAAATTTATGGAATTTCATTTGATGACCAGCCGCCACAGGCAGTTACCCTCGTTCCGGAAGATTATGACGCTCGTAACGGCAATTCAGACTGGGAAAAAGTTGTAAGCAATAATGCAAGGGTAAGCATGACAAAACACACCATCCTTTCTCCGGGATACCATACTCTTAAAATATGGCTGGTGGATCCCGGTCCGGTCCTTCAGAAAATAATTGTAAATACAGGCGGTCTCAGACAAAGTTATCTGGGACCACCTGAAAGCTATAGAAGCAAGTAAAAACGGATTCAATTCCCAAATAATTTCATAGAAAATGAAGAAAAATCTGACCAGTTTTACCAAATATCTGTCGCTGGGTATCCTGTGCCTGATCAGCCTTGATAATTATGCACAAAGGGTTGCATCAATGGAGGTGAATCTCATAAAGCCGGCTTACGGAGTGAATATACCAGTAAGCATTAACCTTGATGAGTTAACTTATCTTTCTGATTCACTTTTAGTTCTTTATGAGGTTAAGGACAAAAACAAAACAGACATTCCTTTTCAGATTGAACCCGGAGATCCCAGGAGACTGACATGGATGGTAGCAACCGGAACCTGCAGTAATGGCGAGAAACATTTGTATGAGCTTGTTCAGGGCAGGCCGGATCAAAAGGAGGCCATAAAAGCTTCAGTAGATGACGGAGCTCTTGTCATTCATGCAGGCGATAAAAACCTTCTTCAGTATTATTTCAGAACAGTTTATCCACCCAAAGGTATTGACACTGCTTATAAAAGAAGCGGGTTCATCCACCCTCTCTGGTCACCGCATGGACAGGTTCTTACCCGCATTCAGCCACCTGATCACTACCACCATTACGGTATATGGAATCCCTGGACACAGGTCGAATACGAAGGAGATACAGTCGATTTCTGGAATATAAATTCCAGACAGGGGACAGTCCGTTTTGCCAAATTTGTTTCAGTGCAGGAGGGACCTCTCTTTTCAGAGTTCGGAGCGCTTCATGAACATGTGGTATTTAAAAAGACCGGAAAAGAGAAGGTTGCAATGAATGAACTTCAGCGTGTGAGGGTTTATGCTCCCGACAAGGACCAGAATTACTTTTTGGCAGACTTCAACATGCAAATGAATTGTGCTGATGAGAGTCCGGTTAAGCTTCTTGAATACCGGTATGCCGGCCTGGGATGGAGAACCACTGAAAAATGGGATAACAAAAACAGTATGGTCCTGACTTCAGAAGGAAAAACCAGGAAAGATTCAGATGGCAGCAAAGCACGATGGTGCATCGTCCAGGGAGAAATTGATAACGACTATGCGGGTGTTGTAATGATGTCATTCCCTACCAATTACAATTATCCTGAACCATTGCGGATCTGGCCGGAGGATCAATACGGCCGGGGCGATATGTTTGCAAATTTCTGCCCCACAAAAGATATGAACTGGCTCCTTAGTCCGGGAAAAAACTATGCCCTGAAGTACAGATTTCTTGTATTCAACGGGCATTTCGACAGGAAAAAGGCTGAAAGTGCCTGGTACTATTTTGCATATCCTCCTGAAATAATAATCAGACGTGGAAAATAAAGTCAACTGTAAAGCACTCCTTATTATTGACGGTCTGATTTTTTTATTCTGAAAATTCTTTTATTTCTTATATCTTTAATCACCTTGTAATACCCAGATATTAATAATATGAAACACCCATGATTTGGCAAAGCACAAACACGCATGAAAATTAAGTTACTTTGTGTTTGTTATCTAAACAAACACAAAGACTATGGGAAAGAGCAACATTGAATTTGAGCAGATAATCGACAGGGGCTGTGGCC
>JBBSAP010000130.1:0-8422 GCA_038252165.1 Bacteroidales bacterium
ACATAAGACCTGCCAAGGTCAAACAGAAAATATCAAATTGCTTCCGTACTTTCAAAGGAGCTGAAACATATGCCAGAATTGAAGGATTTATTTCCACAGCCAGAAAAAATAAACGGTCCATCTTTGCAGAATTATGCATTACCTTTGAGGGGCACAATTTTATTATGTCATAAATACAGCTAAACAACTACAAATAAACAATAAATATCACCAGTACTTTCAAAGGTCACATATTCATCTTTAACATGTTTAAGGTCTTGACAATTTGAAATAGTGATATATGGAGGATTTCCTATAACAACATCAAATCCTACAAAATCTCCGTCATTGTTAAGCACCTCTGGAAACTCAAATCGCCATTCAAAAGCATTCTCGTAGATCTTGTTACTTTTTATTTCTGCAATCTCTGTTTCAAATTTTGTAATCTCATCTGTGAGCTTCTTCACTTTTTTGTTCCACTCATCTTTCTGTGCTTTTGTGAGCTCAAAAATAGTGGTCTGTCCGGAGAGGCTAACCAGGTCGCCTTTCAGTTTATTCAGTTTTAAAAATCGTTTGTCGTTTCTGGCAACTTCCGTTTCAAAATCATTCTTGATCTTTTCAATCAGCTGCTCCATTGTATGCTTCTCTTCCTTCGACTGTGCGTTGCGGTAGGTCATAACAGCTTCACGGTAGTTATCAACTGTCCATTTGCTTGACCGCAAGGCTGATTTAATACCTGCATCGAGAGGATACCGACTTATCAGCGAATTGCCACACTTTATGTTTATGTCGATATTGGGAAGGGTTTCAAGACAGGCGTCAGGTGTCGGGCGTCCGGCTTCAGGGAAACCGGATTTATAATAAGCATTCTTTAACAGTTCTATCCATAACCTGAGCCGGCAAATCTTTACAGAATTGGGATTTATGTCAACTCCGAAAAGACAATTTTCAATTATTACCTGTTTTTCTTTAAATAGCGTCTCCTGTACCCTTTGGCTCTCTTTATTCTTCGGATTATACTCAAAGAAGTTTCCGTGTTCATCGGTAATTACCAGCTCGTCGTTGATTACTTCAACATTATAGTTTTTTAACCGTTTTCCTTCTTTGTCGGTAAGCACATCGAGCTCTGATTTGATTGCAATTATTTCATTAAGTGCGGAAACAAGGAAGTGACCGGAACCAACAGCCGGATCGCAGATTTTGATACTATTAATTATCCGGTCGGCTTCTCCGATATCGGAGATCTTATTATAAACATCTTTTATAGTTTCGCAGCTCCAACCTTTTGATTCATTAAACTTCTGAACAACAGCCCTGATAATGGTCTCATGGCACATGTACATCGTAATGAAGCCCGGAGTGAAGAATGAACCGTCTTTATAACCATTTATCTTTTCGAAGATCAGGCCAAGTACCGAGGCATTTATAAGCGTTTTGTTCTCCTCCTGGATATCTTCAGACCCTTCGCTCGAGAAATCGTAAGCATCGAGAAATTCAAAGAGGTACTGTAGCGGCTCCAAATTGCCTATCAACTTTTTACCGGTCTTGTCTTTCAGAACAGTGTTACTGATAAGCGGGAGCCAGGTGTTATCTTCCAGATTACTTATCCTGATTGTTTTATGTTCGAGATCAGCCGGTTCAAAAAGCGAGCTGTTCAGATAGGGGATATTGGCAAACTTCTCCTTAACAGCACCACTTCTTTCCGATTCTTTTACTGCAAGTACCTGGAAGAAGAGCTTATTCAGTTCGTCGAAACCGGTAACTTTTTCAGTATTCAGGAACCTGAACGATTTATCCCCACCATTATACTTTACCAGCTGTCCTTCGAGAAGTTTAAGAAAGAGGATCCTGTTGATCCATGTAATTGATAATTCAAGGGCTATATTAAAAAGCTGTTCATCGGCTGTATTACCGAAATCGGAACGTCGTGGAATCTGAGACAGACAATCTTCGGATTTAAGAATTGTGATAGCATTTTCTATAATAGAACCATGATTCCGTTTTTCTTCTTTTTTACGTCCGATTACTTTTTTGCTTCCCTCTTTTGTCTCTTCAAGACCGATGAGATGAAGCAGCTCAGTGTAAAATGCTTTATCGAGCGAATTGCTGTCATTTGCAAAGGAAAGCTTCAGCAGATGTTCCGGGGAAAAAATTTTGTAAAGAGCAATGAGTTTGTTATCATCCTGTTTATCGGCATTCCGGATAACTGATTCATAATCCCTGATATCGAAATGAGTTACGGATATCTGTGACTCAATTTTGTCTACAAATGGTCCGGCAACGCTGTTATAGAAAAAATCTGTAGTATTTCCTGCCAGGCGACCCTCTTCGAAGTCGTTAAACTGCCTGACTAAAGTCTTGTCGTTTGCAAACAGCCTTTCAAAATCGTTGGCTGAAAAGATGAACCATTCATAGATATTTGTAGTTACAAGGTATTTAATATCGATGTTTTTATTAATGATCCTTTCGCGGAGATAATATAATATCAGCTCATAAAAGGCTTTTGAATTCAGGTTGCCGGGCGTAGGCATTTCCGACCTGTTACCGGGTTTTTTGGTTTCGAAAAGCACACCTACAGGAGTGCCGGTATCTTTGCCGGTATGTATAACGAGGTCGGCACGGCCCTTGGTATTAATATAATGGTTGGGTGAATAATATGTGCCCTTAAGGAATTCAGATATTATATTCTTATGGAACTCTTCCGATTCCGATTCATTAATCTGATCGTAGAGGTTGATTATGTTCTTTTTGAAAGTCTCAATTTGTGTGCGATTGGGTTTGACTTTCAGGAAAGCTTTGTTAATTGATTTGCGAAGGGTTAGTATGTTGACTTCCATCAGCAGGTGTAATTAAGGAGCTTAAAGTTAATGAATGTGATGATTGTAGACAAAAAAATGTTTAATTGTCGTGCAAGTCATGCAAGTCGTGCAGGTCGTGCAGGTCAAGCAAGTCATACCAGTCGTGTATGTCTGAATGTATTGGAAGTCGTACAAGTTCTAAAAAAATGTAACTTTATTAGACAATTTTAAAATCGTGCTAAAATGGGAACAATTAAGAATTTTGAGGATTTAGAAATCTGGAATATGGCCAGAGAACTGGTTAATCTTATTTATTCTGATTTCAGGAATTGCCGTGACTATGGATTCAAGGATCAGATTACCAGAGCCGGAGTTTCAATTATGAATAATGTAAGTGAAGGCTTTTGTCGAAGCAGTGATTCGGAATTCCGGCATTTTCTTAATATATCGAAAGGATCTACCGGCGAAGTTAAAAACATGTATTATATAGCCGAGGATCAAAATATGTTAACAGTGAAATAGAGACAATACAAGAAAAATGTTCAGGCATGAAAAACTGGTTATACTTTATAATCGCACTTTTTTCTTACATGATGATCCATGAAGGTCTTCATGCAGTAATTGCTTTATTCTTCAATGAGTACAATACAATCAAAATGAATTGGTATGGACCTGAAGTTGTCAATATTACCTCTGTCGAAGAAAGGATCCCGGGGATAAAATGGTTTGTTATATCAGGTTTCAGCAATTTTATTACCCTTTTGACTGGTTACCTGTTATTCATTTTGAAAAGAAAAATTGTCAGCCTGAAACATCCTCTTATTCGGAGCATTTTGTACTACATAGCCATTGTTTTCCTGTTATTTGACGCTGTCAACCTTTCGCTCGGCCCCTTCCTTTTTGGCGGCGATATCAATGGAATAGCTGCCGGGCTTAAAATAAAGTCATGGATTATTCAGATATTCTTTGGAGCCGTTTTGCTGTTAAACCGGGAGTTGATAGTAAAGTTTATGGAAAGTTTTAGTGTAAGTTCCGGCAGTATTCTGTTTAAATCATGGCACCATAAATAATGTTGTATGCAAATAATATTGTCACAGGGACGACAAATATAATTATCAAAATGCAACCGTCAGAAATTACCAATTCTATATATTCATATGCCTTCCAGGCAGGTTATAAGGTTAAAATAGTGTCGTCAGCACATCTGAAAGAGTTGGATGATGAGCTGGCACTGAGAAATAGGACAGGTGACTTTGATGATGTCTTTTACCGGCAGCGCCTGACATCCTTCAGGTACACTCCAACAACAGTATTTTCAGAAAACAAATCGATAATAATAATTGCAATTCCGCAGCCGAAGGTTGTTCTTATATTTCGCTGGCAGGGGGAAGATTGTTCCGTACATATCCCTCCAACTTATGATACATCTATTAATGATAAGGTTCAAAATAAGCTGGAAGATATTCTCGCACCCCGAGGTTTTAAAATTGAGCCAACGGTACTTCCCTTGAAACTGCTTACCGTTCGAAGTGGTCTTGCAGAATATGGAAGAAATAACATCTGTTACATACCCGGTGAAGGTAGTTTTGACTTAGCAAAGCCAAGCCCTCCAGTTTCCTTTAGAAACAACTTGATAATTTAATATAAGTGCCAGGAGAAAAGTAGTTAAGTACGGTAAATGAAGATGTTATTTAACATTTAAATGCATATTGTTCAGATTTCAATTCCCAATTCTCCGGGATTTTGTTTAACTTGTGTCGAATTGGGAAGGTTGAAAGTCGGACATAAGCATTATATCAATATTTAAATCAATGAGTTGATTGATAATTCTTCTGTGATTGACGGGGGTACTTTAGTGAGGCGTCATTAACAAGATTGCATTTATGATCTTTTTAGACCGACGATCAGGGGATATAGTAAGATTGGATAAAGACGGTTTGTTAGATAGGATGAACAAACATACTCCTAAAAGTGGATAAAGTAAACACTTTTATTGAATTGATGAACCGTTATGGGGCCTCTGGAGAGCCATTTCTGTTCATTATTGATTTTGATATTAAAAGACCGGAGATTCATAAACTGAGTGAAATACCGGAAGGAATTAAAATTTCCTCTCCATTCTATTCTAACATATCGTCAGGTCAAATAAACTCTAAACCATTTTCTTTAAAAAAATACCCGGTATCGTTCAGCCATTATTTTAAGACATTTATAAATATTCAGGAAAACATCAAATTGGGGAACAGTTATCTGTTGAATCTTACTTTCCCTACTGTTGTGGAAACAGGTTTGTCGCTGGAAGATATTTTTTACAGGAGTATTGCGAAATATAAACTTCTTTATTATGACAGTTTTGTTGTTTTCTCTCCGGAGACATTTGTCAGGATTAGTGATGGAGAAATAAAATCATATCCCATGAAAGGGACAATCGATGCATCTGTTCCCAATGCAGAGTCTGTCATAATGAATGATCAAAAGGAGATGGCAGAGCATTGTACCATAGTTGATTTGATTCGAAATGATTTAAGTATTGTATCAGAGAATGTTCAGGTAACAAAATTCAGATATATTGACAGGATTAAGACAGGCGAAAGTGAACTTCTTCAGGTGAGTTCAGAGATTACCGGTAACCTCAGGAAAGGTTATAAAAACCGTTTTGGAGAGATTATCACAAAGATATTACCTGCAGGATCAGTAACGGGTGCCCCCAAAAAAGAAACCGTAAGGATTATTAAGGAAAGTGAAAAATATGATCGGGGATGGTATACCGGAGTATTTGGCGTTTTTGACGGACAAACCCTGGACAGTGCCGTGATGATAAGATTTATCGAAAAGGATGCGGACAGATATATTTATAAAAGCGGGGGTGGAATCACCTTTCTGAGTGATCCGGAGAAAGAATATGAAGAATTAATTTCAAAAGTTTATGTCCCTGTTGGTTGAAACCATCAAAATAGATAATGGTATCCTTTTAAATCTTGAATATCACAACGAGAGGTTGAACAGGTCAGTGAAAGAGTTATTTGGGAAAGTGCTTGTTATGGATCTCAAAGAAAAAATTGAAGTACCTTCTTTTGCATGTAAAGGAATTTTCAAGTGCCGTGTAGAATATGATTATGATATCAGGAAAATTGAATTCCTCCCTTACCGGATAAAAACGGTTCATTCCCTTAAAATTATTGAGAGAAATAATATTGAATACCATCATAAATATGTTGACCGGTCTCAGATTAATGAACTATTGGCTATGTGTGGTATTAATGATGATTTCTTGTTAATAAAGAATGGAATGGTTACCGATACTTCTTGTGCCAACATTGTTTTTAAAAAAGAAAGAAATGAATGGTATACACCGGCTTCTTACCTGTTACCCGGAACAAAAAGAGCCAGTCTGTTAAGAAGAGGGATTATAAGGGAAACTAAAATGACTGTTTCCGACATAAAAAATTATTCTGAAGTACGGTTGATTAATGCATTGATAGATATTGATGATACTCAGGGTATTCCTGTCAGCCGGATAAATTTCTGATTACCATTCCTGATTATACTATCTACTGATATCCATTTCTATCATAGTGGTATGATGGCAGTCTTAATATCCTGGCAGGTCAAAAGAATTTTTCCCATAATAAGTGGTATCTTTAGAAAGTATTTTACGTATATGTCACAAACCCAAATTCCCCTTTGAATGCGACAATTGAAAATCATCGCGCAGGTTACAAACAGGGAGAGCTTATCCATGGTAAAATACATAATTGAGGTAGCCAAGACTAAGCTGATTACTGCAGAAGAAGAAGTTGACCTCGCCAGAAGGATACACAAGGGAGACATGGATGCACGGGATCGTTTGATAAATGCAAATCTCAGATTTGTTATATCTGTTTCAAAGCAGTATCAGAACCGGGGCTTGAGTCTTGCGGATTTGATTAATGAGGGGAATTTTGGTTTGATCGAAGCTGCACAACGATTTGACGAAACGAGGGGCTTTAAGTTTATATCTTACGCCGTTTGGTGGATCAGGCAATCCATTATACAGGCCCTGTCTGAACAGGCAAGAATTGTACGCCTCCCACTAAACTTAATCAGTCATATTTATAAAATAAAAAAAACTTTTGTTGAACTGGCACAAAAATACGAAAGAGAACCAACTACACTTGAGATCTCACAGGCATTAGATATGGCTCCTACTGATGTAACAGTAGCCATAAGAAATGCCGGGTGGAATATTTCAATGGATGCCCCTCTTGTACAAGGTGAAGAAGAGAACATGTATGATGTTTTATCTACCGACGAAGATGCTTCCAGCCCTGATAAAGAATTGCTAATGGATTCATTAAGGAAAGAAATTGAAAGGGCACTTAATACATTGACCCAAAGAGAAGCAGATATTATCAGATTATATTTTGGATTAAACGGTAAACACACGCATACACTCGGGGAAATTGGTGAGGAATTTAATCTATCAAGAGAAAGGGTCAGACAAATCAAAGCGATGGCGATAATAAGATTAAAGCATATTACGAGATGTAGAACATTAAAAACCTACCCGTGTTAACTAACCGGGTATTATGAAGATTATACAGAACCCGGTATTTTAATATTTTAATTTGAAAAAATACTTTCTTATTCCCCTATTACCATAATAAGGTATCTCAATTTTGTCCCAAATTTGTAAACCTGCTTTTTTAAATAATAAGTAAAGTGAATGTTCCGTAAAAGGTTTATAAATTTTACAATTTATATCAAAGTTTATAAGAGCATAAATTTCAGTTTTAACCAATTCTTTGATGTCAGTATTGGGATTGGGAAAATGTTCGATAACATAAATTGACTTCGCCACTCTTTTTGCTTCAATTAATACAGACTCAGGATCTTCACAATGGTGTAATGTTTCATTTAATATGGAAACATCAAATTCTAAATTACCGAATGGTAAATTCTTGCCATCGTAAATCACAAACGGCAACTTTTTTCTTTTCCTGATATCGGCAACATCTGCTGTATTATATCTAACCTTAGGAAAATTCTCAGCAAAAATATGGATAGGTATAGATGTTCCGGTTCCAATATCAAGTACAGAATCAATACCTTCTACATGAGGTCTAAATAATTCAATGAGGTCAAATATTATTTTTTCTAATGATTTACTCACAACCGTAAGTCGTAATAAAATGCCCACGCAGGTGTGAGCGTGGATGTTTAGATACTAAAATCTGATCTATTTGTATCATGATTGTATGTTTTATGGTTCTGGTTTTTTGTTTTAACCAATTTCACTAAGTGATTTTAACAGAACATCCATCTCATGTACATCATAGATGGAGTTGCTTAATTTGTATATTTCACGAAGAACGTTAGATTCTGTGGATTTCCATTTCAGAGCTTTGAAAGAAGATTCATTATCAGCTATGTAGTCATTTACCTGCTCACCATAGTAACCCTCATTATATAAATCAAGAAGATCTTGTTTTAATTGACCTTGTGTTTTCATGATATCTTAATTAATTAATGTTTCGCACTTAATTTATTTTGCTGTTTTATAGTATTATACAAAGCAGTTTTTTATTTATCTTATTGTTTTTCAATTCTCTAAAGTTTCCATTTTCAGTTATGCTGCTGCTTGAGCTTTTATCGGTAGCATTTGA
>JBBSAP010000131.1:0-8391 GCA_038252165.1 Bacteroidales bacterium
ACCCCTTCCATATAAACAGAGCATAGGAGCTTCCCGTTATAGCCTAGCATTATTTCGCAGGATTCTTTTTTATTAGTGGTAAAAACCTTACTGAAGAATTTGTTAAACACCGATTGTGAACTTTCAGAGATAAATAACTTGAAGTTGCTGTTTACCAGGCTAAATCGCTTATCGCCAAGCATCTCGGCGCCCGTGAAGTTCAGATCGCTGATACTGCCGTCTTTTTCGAGTGTAAAATAGCCCAGCGGTGCAAAATCGTACAACATAGTGTATTTTTTAAGAGCAGTCTCCGCCGTTTCATTTGCCTCGCGTAGCTCTTCATTCTGCATTTCCAGCTCTATCTGGTGAACCTGCAGCTCATGAAGCAGCTTTTTTACATCAGCTTCAACACCGATCCTGGCTGTCTTCTTCTTCTCTTTCAGCTTTTCTTCAGCTTTCAGGCGTAAAATCCGGGCATCGGTAAGATTCTTTTTTTCTGTATTCATTGTATAACTATCTCTTTAGTGATAAAATAATTCCGGTCACCATTTTAAGGTTGTTTTGCAGTATACTTGCATTGCATTCAACATCGGATATTCTGTCTCCCGTTGCAGTCACCTGCATTTTTAATTTTCCCCCATGCAAATCTTTCAGCAGCTTATGGAGTTCTTTCTTACACTTTTTTTGTGCAGGTTCAGGAACAAACATCTCGATATAATTGCGGTTTAACGCAGCCTCACGGCTTTTGCCAAAAAAAATTTCTGCCGACGGATTAAATTCCAGAATATTCAACTCTTCTGATAATTCAATTATTACATCTGAGGATGAATTTATAAGCAAGCGTTTTATCTGGGCTGTTTCGTGTAATTTAATTTCTGCATGTTTGAGCTCGGTTATGTTTATAAATGTTATTACAAGACCTTCTATTCTGTCGTCCAGCGTGCGGTAGGGCATGATCCGGATAAAAAACCATCGCCCGTCCCTGGAAGGGATCTGCTTTTGCATAAATATGAGCGTCCTCAGGACTTCCATGGCATCAGCAGCCAATTCAGGGTAAATAAGGTCGGAAACCTGGTCGGTAAAAGGCCGTCCGATGTCGCTTTTTATAAGCTTAAAAATCTTGGTTACCTGATTGGTATAGCGACGGATATTCAATTCTTTGTCAAGGAACAATGTAGCAATGTCGGTACTGTTAAGCAGGTTTTTCATATCATTATTGACCCGCGAAAATTCATCAACCTTCGACTGCAATTCCGAGTTCACCGTCTGAAGTTCTTCATTCAGGCTCTGCATTTCTTCTTTGGAAGTTGTAAGCTCTTCATTTGTAGATTGCAATTCTTCATTTGTAGATTGCAATTCCTCATTTGTTGATTTCAGTTCTTCCTGCGAAGTCTGCATTTCTTCAAGAGTGCTCTGCATCTCTTCACGGGTATGTTGCAATTCTTTTTCCAGCTCTGACTGCCTTTTACCGGTCAATCCCTTTTTCCCTTTTTTGTCGGGCAGTCTTGCATTATCAATTTCGGGAACGTCGGTAAAAATAATCAATACTGTGCCAAATAAAGACTCAGGTTTGTCAATCCATTTAATATTAACATTTATAGTATGTGAATCACCATTTGTCCCGACTTTGATATCATGCAAAACAATAGTTTCCTTTTTCATAATTGCTTTCCTGAAAGCAATAGGAAACTCTTCCCGCAGACCATCACGCAACATTGCGAATATATTCAGGTTTGCTTTGCCAACAGCCGGTTCCAGATATTTTCCGGTACGTCCGCTTATGTAAATGATATCACCATTTTCGTTCACCAGAATACCGGCAGGTGAAAAATGCCTGAGGAGCAACTGGTCGGCCAGTGTCTGAATATTAAAAACTGATTTTGCAGGTGCCGGGGTTTCAATATTCACCGAGTTGGATCTGGAAAATGATGACGGAAAATCGAATAAATCGGGTAGCAAGTCAGTATCGGAGCGTTTGTAAATTTTCAGCCTGGAGTCGATAGCGGAAAAAAGATGATTTTGGGTTCCAAGTGTTTCAGAGCTGCCCAGAAGCAGAATACCTTCATTATTAATGCTATAGTAAAACATGGCAAGCAATTTCTTTTGCAGCGCCGGGTCCATATATATCAGCAGATTGCGGCACGACAGGAAATCGATCTTGGTAAAAGGCGGATGCATTATAATGTTATGGTGTGCAAACACAATCATTTCCCGGATTTCGGTTACGACACGAAAGCCATCATCAGTTTCTGAAAAAAAACGATTCAGTCGGCCGGATGAAACATTGGCAACTATATTTGAAGGGAAAATCCCTTTTCTGGCTATTTCTATAGAGTCATTATCAAGATCGGTAGCAAATACCTGCAACGAAAGCCTGCCGTGGGGATTCATTTCTTCAATCGCTTCTTTAAATACAATTGCTAAAGAATAAGCCTCTTCTCCGGTTGAACAACCTGGCACCCATGCACGCAAAACTGAACCTTCAGGCAATTTTCTGACATAATCCGGAATCACTCTTGTTTTCAGCTTTTCCCAAACAGCAGGATCACGAAAAAAATTGGTAACACCAATCATCAGCTCCTTGAAAAGGATGTTGGCTTCCTTTGGGTTTTCCTGTAGAAAGTGGACATACAATGAGATCTTATCAATTTTGTGGACACTCATACGCCGTTCGATGCGACGATAGATTGTATTTTTCTTATATAAAGAAAAGTCATTACCTGTATGGGTTCGCAGAAGAATTATAATTTTCTCAAGAGAGCTTTGGTCCTTAATCTCTGCATCCAAACCTGACCTGACAATTGGAATATGCCTTAGGAACTGGACCAATTTAACAGGCAAATGGCTGGCCGGAGCTACAATATCAACAAGAACTGAATCGATTGCATTACGGGGCATACTGTTGTATTTTGCATCGGCAGGTTCTTGTACAGCCACTAACCCGTTTTTTTCTTTTATTGCCCGGATTCCAATACTGCCATCAGAGCCCATACCTGAAAGAATAACACCGATGCTTCGTTCATCACAATCGTCTGCAAGCGAACTGAGGAAAAAGTCAACGGGGAGGCGTAGTCCCCTTGATTCCATTGGTTCAAACAGATGAAGCACCCCCTTTAAAATAGACATGCTCTTGTTGGGAGGAATTACATAAACGCAGCCTGGTTTTACCGTCATCCGGTCTTTTACCTGAAAAACCTTCATTCCGGTAATTCGTTGAAGCAACTCAGGGAGCATCCCTTTACGAGTTGGATCGAGATGCTGAATGACTACATATGCCATGCCACTGTTTTCAGGCACATTACTTATAAATTGCTCCAATGCTTCAAGTCCGCCTGCAGATGCTCCGATTCCAACTATCGGAAACATACCGGTATCTGCAATGGCAGTCTTTTTCTTAACTAATGATATACGTTTTTGTTTACTGGTTTCCACTCGCAAGTATTAAAAATACATGTGGTGCATATTCTTATAATGGAATCAAGTCATATACAACCACATATAAGTGCAAAATAAATATAAAATTATCAGATTCAAAGCATTCAGTGAGATATTTTTATTTACAGCAGACCACAATTTTTAACCAGTGACCTGAAATCCTTACTTATTTGCGGCCATTATAATACTTAAGGGCCTCAGGCATGAATTGTTTCAGCTTTCTTAACCTTGTTTCATCTGAAGGATGCGTGCTAAGAAATTCAGGTGGTTTTCCTCCTCCGGATTCTGACATTCTTTGCCAGAAAGGAATTGCTTCCCGCGGATCATAACCCGCCATTGCTGAAAATATTAATCCGTATTGATCAGCTTCGGTTTCCTGTTGTCGCGACCAGGGCAGCATAGCTCCAAGCTGGCTTCCTATACCATATGTTGCCATAAAAAGATCCTGTGTCTCCTGAGGCTTCTGGGCCAGGGCAATCTCAAGTGCCATGCCTCCCATTTGCTGTACCAATGCCTGACTCATTCTTTCGTTACCGTGTTTGGCAATGGAATGGGCAATCTCATGTCCTATTACAATTGCCAGTGCTGTTTCGTTCCGGGTTACAGGTAATAATCCAGTGTACACCACCACCTTCCCGCCAGGCATGCACCAGGCATTTACGACCTTTTTATCATCAATAGTATTGAATTCCCAGGAATATCCTTCCAGTACAGTTTTCTTTTCCTCAGTGTTATAAAACTTTGTAATTGCATTGGCAATTCTTGCTCCAACGCGATCGACCATTGCCGCATCACTGCTTGTACCGGAATTTAAAACCTTATTATCTTTTAAAAATGCATTGTACTGACTGACGGCCATTAACCGTAAGTCAGATTCCTTTACCAGACTCAATTGCTTACGGCCTGTTACCAGATTTAATGCACATCCAGTCAGAAGGCAGGCGCAAATTAATGTAACCAGTATGCTTTTCATATGTCCCTGAGATTTCATTTATTTTCTTAAAAGTGTTTCCTTTTGGAGCGTATTTAAACAGTATAAATTTAACTTCCTGCTCCGGTTTAACTGTTACATAATTATTTTAAAAAATTACAATATTCCCAGTTTTCGTCCCGGTTTTTAATATTGTAATTATGTAAATCATAAATGAAATTGTGTAACACATTCAACTTCGGTTGCAACTACCTTTCATGCTAAATCTTTTTTTATGAAAAAAATTAAAATGAGTTTAATTATTGTACTAAGTGCAACTATGATTCTGTCGGGATGCGCTTCATGGAACAAAACACAGAAAGGTGCAGTTGTCGGAACAGCAGCAGGAGGAGCAATGGGCGCTGTTATTGGCAGGGCTTCAGGGAATACGGCTCTTGGTGCAATAATCGGAGCCGCAGTCGGAGGTGGTGCAGGTGCTATTATCGGGCACCAGATGGACAAACAGGCCGACGAAATAAAGAAAACCGTTCCTGATGCAAAGGTTGAGCGGGTAGGAGAGGGAATCGTTGTTGAATTCAGCAGTAATGTACTGTTTGCATTTGACAAATCTAATCTGTCAGATGACGCTAAAACCAACCTGACTAAACTGGTTAAAGTCCTGAACAGTTATCCTGATACAAATATTGAGGTACAGGGACACACCGACAGCAAAGGAAGCGAATCGTATAATCAGAGACTTTCGGTGAGGCGTGCTACTGAGGTATCAGCTTATCTGGATGGTAATGGCATTAAAACCAGTCGTGTTAATGTCAAAGGATTTGGTGAATCTGCACCAAAATATGACAATAACACGGATCAGAATCGATCTAAAAACCGAAGGGTTGAATTTCTTATCACTGCGAATGAGAAGATGAAGGCTGAAGCTGCAAAAGAGGCTGGTAAATAGAGATGACTCAAAACTGAAATACTTAATAGAAACAAAAATGAAAACGAAATTATTTTATATATCAGCAGTCTTTATTTTCTTAACAATAACGCTGCAGGCACAGATCGGGTTTGGTATCCTTGGCGGGGTAAATTTCCAGAATATAAACGGGAAGGATAATAGCGGCAATAAACTTCAGAATGGCCTCTTAACAGGATTTCATGCCGGGGTTAATGTAAACATACCGGTAGCACCTGAATTCTATTTTCAGCCCGGGCTGCTTTTCTCCGTAAAGGGCGCAAAGAATGATTTTTTTTCAGAACAAACCAAAGCATCAGGTGATTTAGCAACAACCACAAAACTCTCTTATATTGAAATACCTTTAAACCTATTGTACAGGCCAAAGTTAGGGAACGGATATATGCTCCTGGGTTTCGGCCCATACTTTGCTTTTGGTATCGGTGGTAAGGAGAACTCTGAATTTGGTTCAATCAGCTATAAAAGGGATGTAAAATTTAAAAACACTGTTACAAATTTGGGTGATTTACTTGGGACTGCGTATTACAGACCGTTTGATGCAGGCGCAAATATCTTCTTTGGATATGAATTATCAATGGGAGTTTTTCTGCAGCTCAATGCCCAGCTTGGATTATTGAAGATCAATCCGGAATACAGCTGGGCTGCTGACAGTAAAGCTTCATATAAGAACACAGGCTACGGCCTTTCAATAGGTTACCGGTTTTAACAACTGATTTTAACATGCAAAGAAGACCGTCTTTTATAAATAAGACGGTCTTTTTTGTTTGCAACAAATATGAAAGGGAATCATGCAGACGGGGAGAATCAGATATTTGCTTTCAGGCGCTTTGTTGGCAGCTCTAAAACAGGGCTTCTGCAAACACCTGTTTTCAGCATTGCAATACCCTGATAATGATCACAAATAGAAAACGGCTATAATAGATTTAGGGTATGTTGTAAAATAAGTCAAACAAATAGAGACACATTGCGGTGCGCTGCACCTTTTATCTCCAGGACAAGAATTTATCTACAAATATTATGGTGCTCTGCACCATTAACCTCCAGGACAAGAATTTATCTACAAATATTATGGTGCGCTGCACCATTTTGTATCAAAAAAGAGCAGCAGAGCTGCAAAATATTTGTAGAAACGTATTCGAAAACAGTTTCCCAGGTGCAGAGCACCGTAATATTTAATCCAATCCAAAAATATCATCAAAGAATTCAAATAGGTACTCTGATTAAATTCTACATTGTCCTTTTGCAGAATCTCCGGATATTCTTCTTTGAATGGCTTTTTTTTGTGATGTTCTTCCTGCGATAAAATATATTTTATAAGCATGGCCCTCAACCAGGCACTGGCGACATTAGTCCCGGAGGGAAACAGATTACCTGTTATTCCTGGAACAGAAATATGTCATGCCGTTTATGTCAGTAATATCAACGACGTTTAGCCTGTGCTCTTCAAGGAGGCTTGATACATAATCTTTTGTTAAACTCATGTCAGTTCTGGAATCAAAATAGTTGACCATTCCGTTAAAGAATTTCGTAGCCTGGTAAAATGAAAAAACGGATCTGTTCCCGGTACCATTTCTGAAGTAACCAATAAAAATGGCTTCCTGAGGCAGGATGCGGACAACTTTTTGCAAAAAGCTCCCAAGACTTTTAATGTTATTCAGTTTTTTAAGGTTTACGAGTGTTTTGACATTTTTGAGATCATCGGAATCATAGAAATAATGATGTGTGGATGAAAGAGCCATTAGATTTGACTCTTTCTCAAGCTTCATAAAGTGCAAATATTGAACTAAGCCCATCCCTGCCTCAGAACGGATATTTTCTAATACAGAACTCACCCTGGCAGTTACAGGAACAATTGCTTTCTCCTTGAACTTAAAATCGATAAGGTTGTTTAAAATCAAGGTTTTACGTAACACTAAAGTATTTTCCATGGCTCTTATTATTAAATCACCCGGTTAATGATCGTATTTGTAACATTTTTTTGTGATTATTGACTAACCTCTACAAAGGTAGGATGTTAATCTATTAAAATGTTACACAATTACTTATAAGAGTTACATGATTCACACTCTCAGGATAATAAGAGTTTGATGATTTATATACTATTACTCCGGTTCCTATGAGATAATAAAACCAAGCCTATATCCTCACATAAACCACATGACGTGCAACCTTCTTCAATCCATATTTTACTAATAACCATTATTTTTACATTTTACTTATTAAAGTATTCCCGGACAAAAGTTTGCATTTGACTTTCCGCCATTTTGCCGGAATTTATAGCTTCAATTTTTATTTCATTAAAAAGGTGGTCAGTTTTTATCAGGTTTAACAATTCTTTTTTGGCATCTGTTGGTCCGAAAAGAACTACCTCCTGATACTTTTTAATAATTTCACCCAGCTTTCTGTAATAGCTTAATTGCAGGTGTTGTTCCTTTTTATGAATAAGTTTTTCACCTTTATAAAAATTGAACTCTGCCTCAGGGTCTGATAATTCTGATACAACTCTGTTTGTCTCGATTGTATCATCAGTCAATTCCAATATAAAAGCATTTGAATGATCCATCCAGATCCCCAACTGTTTAAAGTCTTTCATTAAGATATATTTTGGTAATTCTCTAATAATATTAATAATTCCTCATTCGTCCGAGCATTGTATCAATAGAGGTCTTTAACTTATCAACGGCTCCCTCTAAAGCCTGTTCATGAGTATCTCCATTGTTTGTGACAGCAATGGGCTTCATTCCTGCAAGACGGGCTTCCATCATACATCGTTTATCGTTTAGTCCCTCCTTGTCACCGTTCTCATCTGAAAGATGAACCTCGACCCTTGTTATCTGATGACTAAACCTGCCTAATCCTTCAGATAATATGGTTATTAACGGGGCTCTGTGTTCTTCACTTAGTGATACATTGTTGTCGGTATTAAATTGAATTGTCATAATGATTATAGTTTACTTTTTATTCTCAACCGTAAAGTTCTTCAATGCTTTTCCTATTGCATCCATATCATTGTTGAATCCATACTTGAATGATTCCCAGTTGCTTGGACCTTTTTCGTAACTTTCAAGCCTTGCCTTCATAA
>JBBSAP010000132.1:0-8304 GCA_038252165.1 Bacteroidales bacterium
ACCGATTTCAGTGCCGACCTTACAATAATGGAAGAAGGAACAGAGCTTCTTGACAGGCTTACAAGGCATCTTAACGGCGACAAAACAGCCAGGTTGCCAATACTTACATCATGCTGCCCGGGTTGGGTGAATTTCTTTGAAGAATATTTTCCTGATCTGAAAGATGTCCCTTCAACATCCAAATCGCCGCAGCAGATGTTTGGGGCAATAGCTAAAACATATTTTGCCGATAAGATAAAAGTCAACCGCAAAGATTTGGTAGTTGTTTCAATAATGCCCTGTCTGGCCAAGAAATATGAATGCCAGAGGGAAGAGTTTTCCGTTGACGGCAACAGGGATGTTGATTATTCTATATCCACAAGGGAACTGGCTGCTTTCATCAAACAGGCCAATATCGATCTGAATAATCTTGATGACGAAGACTTTGATGATCCTCTTGGTGAATCGACTGGTGCAGGAGTGATCTTCGGTACCACAGGTGGTGTTATCGAAGCAGCCTGCAGGACGGCTTATGAGATTTATACCGGTAAAAAACTTGAGCGTATCGATTTTACCGAGCTCAGAGGTCTCGAAGGAGTCCGCTCTGCAACAATCGATTTTAACGGGCTGCCTCTAAATATCGGCATTGCCCACGGACTTGGAAATGCCAGGAAGCTTCTCGATGATGTAAGGTCAGGAAAATCGCAGTTTCATGCGATTGAAGTTATGGCATGTCCCGGAGGATGTATCGGCGGCGGCGGACAGCCCTTGCATCATGGTAATTCCGAAATAATAAAAGCGAGAGCTGCTGCTATTTACAAGGAGGACAGCATGAAACCAATACGCAAATCCCACGAGAATCCTTTCATAATCAAACTGTATGAAGAGTTCCTGGGTAAACCAAACAGTGAGAAAGCTCATCATCTGCTTCATACAAGTTATTTTGACAAGAAGAAAAAGATCATTGTAAAACAATAGAAATAAACCGAAAAGGTTAATAATAAAAATCAATGCTATGTCTAGTATTAAAATAGAATTGAGACAAGAGGATGTTACAAAAATAAAAGAGATTTGTGCGTCCTTTAATAATGATCCCCAGGAACTTATAAATATTCTTCACAGTTGCCAGGGGCATTTTGGATATCTGCCGGCTGAGATTCAGGAAGTCATTTCAAATGTGACGGAGGTACCTGTTGCCAAGATCTATGGAGTTGTGACCTTCTACTCATTTTTCACCATGACTCCGAAAGGGAGACATCCGATAAGCATATGTATGGGCACAGCATGCTACGTTCGCGGTGGTGAAAAGGTGCTTGATGAGTTCAAGAAGGAGCTGGGATTACAGGTTGGCCAAACCTCCAAGGATGGCAAATTCTCGCTTTCGAGCCTAAGGTGTGTTGGTGCCTGCGGGCTTGCACCTGTCGTTCTGGTAGGAGACAAGACCTATGGAAGGGTTGCTCCTGATGATGTGAAGAATATCCTGAAGGAGTACGAATAGCAAATTCATTTGAATGGTTTTATATGTTTACAAAAGGCCGTGGTTTATTTCCGGCCTTTTCTTTTCCTAAAATGATCTTCTTCCTTATACCAGAAGAAATAATCCTTCTGCTTCCTTTTTTCTTCGATTCCCCGTGCAACAAATACTTTCTTACCTGTATACGGATCAAATCCACAATAGTACATCGCCGTCGAAAGGGTCATTGGAGTAGGAGTAAAATCCTGCACCTGCTCCGGCTTTATTCCAAGACTCCTTACCTCCCCCGCCAGATCCGACATGTCACTAACTGAAGAGCCGGGATGTGATGAAATAAAATAAGGAATAATCTCATACTTCAACCCTTCCCTTCCTGTTATCCTCTCAAACTGCTCTTTAAACTTCCGGAAAAGAGTGAAAGGCACTTTCCTCATAAGATTCAACACATCGGGAGAGGTATGCTCCGGCGCAACTTTCAACCTGCCTGACACATGATTTACTGAAATCTCCTCGAGATATTCCCTTTCACCGGCTCCTGCATTTTTATTCCACTCCCGGAACAGCAGATCATACCTGACTCCACTCCCTATAAAAGCTTTTTTTATCCCCGGAATTCTGTTTACTTTTTTGTATAATGAAGTAAGACCACTGTGATCTGTATCAAGGTTTCTGCATACCTGAGGCCAGATGCATGAAGGACGTGAACACTTCAGACATAATTCATAATCCTTCCCCTTCATCATATACATGTTTGCCGAAGGTCCGCCAAGGTCAGAGAGGTAACCTTTGAATTCCGGCAATTTTTTAATCTTTTCAATCTCAGCCAGAATCGATTTTTCTGACCTCTTTACAATCTGCTTTCCCTGGTGTGCTGCAATAGCGCAGAAACTGCACCCGCCGAAACAGCCCCTGTGGATATTGATTGAGAATTTAATCATTTCATAGGCCGGAATGGAACCTTTGTTATCGTACCTGGGATGAGGCAGGTAGCTGTATGGCAGATCATAGGTCCGGTCTGCTTCCGCTTCGGTCATAGGGGGTAAAGAAGGATTCATAATGACATTCATATCCCCTGATGGCTCTATAAGCCTGGCTGCGTTGATTTTATTTGATTCTTTTTCAAATATAACGAAGTTGGATGCAAAGGCTTTTTTGTCGGCAATGCACTTTTCGTAAGAATTCAGCTGAATATCTTTCCAGTTTTTGTTAACAGGCAAAGCACTGTTTTTGTTCCTTGAAACAACTGTTTGTGGAATTGTTGTCAGGGAAGAAAACGGCACTCCTTTTAACAGCAGCTTAATCAGTTCCCTGATTGGCTGTTCGCCCATGCCGTAAATCAGCATATCAGCCCCGCTCGACAACAGAATGGATGGTTCAAGCCTATCCTTCCAGTAGTCGTAATGAGTAAGCCTCCTCATTGAAGCTTCAATGCCTCCAAGAACAACCGGCACCTCCGGATAGAGTCTTTTCAGAATCTTTGTGTACACAATTGTCGGATAATCAGGCCGGAATCCTGATTTTCCTCCCGGCGTATAGGCATCATCCGACCGCAAACGACGCGCTGCAGTATAATGGTTCACCATCGAATCCATATTGCCGGCTGAAACCCCGAAGAAGTATTTCGGACTTCCCATCTTCCGGAAATCACGCAGATCATCTTTCCAGTTAGGTTGCGGGACCAGAGCAACACGAAGTCCTTCTGATTCAATTACTCTGCCTATTACCGCCGGACCGAAGGAAGGATGGTCGATATACGCATCACCGCTGAAAATAATTACATCCGGCTGGTCCCAACCTAATGATTCAATCTCTTTCTTCGTGGTCGGTAAACTATTCGTTTCTCTTTTTATCAGATCATTCACACGCTAAAATTACTCAAATTTAGTAACTTGCTAATAATTGCCGGAAATTTGCCTCATATCTTTACCTTATGTGTTACAAGCATTAAATGTCATCACTGAGTACAAAAGATGCTGATGCGTTCTAGAATTATTAACTTTAGGCACTCTGGGCACTCCAAAATCCAGGCACTGATTAGTTAACTAACCGGGAATCAAGCAAATCATTGAAAAAAATATTTAATATATTATTATTATTAATCCTCATTCTTCAGCAATCAGGGCAGCTTGTCAAAGGTCAGAAGGTAAATACAAGGCCTAAAGTAGGTTTGGCGCTGAGCGGGGGTGGATCGCTAGGAATGGCTCACATCGGAGTTCTAAAAGTAATGGAAGAAGCCGGTCTAAGGCCTGATTATATCTCCGGTGTAAGCATGGGAAGCATCGTTGGCGGATTTTATGCAATGGGTTATTCAGCTGACAGTCTGCATAAAATCCTGAAAGGGATGAACTGGGATCTCATTCTGTCAAACAATATAGAAGAGAACAAAGTAATTTTTCCCGAGAAAGAACACTTTAATAATAGTATAATTTCACTTCCACTGACATCCAGGAAAGTTACTCTTCCTTCAGGTCTTATTAACGGCCAGCAGATTGAAAATCTCTTCAGCTATTATTCATGGCCGGCTGCTGGCAGAAACGACTTTGCAAAACTTCCCATTCCCTTTATGTGCCTTGCGGTCGATCTTATTACAGGTAAAAAAGTTGAACTGCGTACCGGATATCTGCCTGATGCCATGAGAGCCAGCAGTGCAGTGCCGACTTTTTTCACTCCGTTAAAGATCGATTCTGCACTTCTTGTCGATGGCGGAGTAATACGAAACTATGCAGCTGAGGAGGTTAGAAATATGGGTGCAGACATAGTGATAGGTTCTTACACAGGTTTTCAGATTAAATCGGAAAACGAACTGAAATCGCTACCGGGAATTATTCAGCAGATAGTTTTCCTAAGGAGCCATGATGACTATCAGGAACAAAAGAAAATAACTGACCTGCTAATTGAGCCAAAGGTCAGGGGTTTCCCAAAAACTTTGTTTTCCAACGTTGACACCCTTTTTGAGAGAGGATATAAAGCAGCTTTGCCTTACAGGGAATATTTCAGGAAGCTTGCAGACTCCCTCAATATGATCAGCCCGCAGAAGCCGATTGAAAATATACTTGACAACCAGATTCTTACATTTGATAAGGTCGAAGTGACGGGGAATGTGCTATACGCTGACTACCAGATACTTGGAATTTTTGGAATCGCTCCCGGAGAAAAAGTCGACAAGAAGATTATCCGCGATAAGATAGATTTTCTTTATGGTAAGACATGGTTTGAAAAAGTAAAGTACAGGATAACTCCACGTAATGATTCCCTGATATTATCAGTTGACTGTATTGAGCGGCCTAAATCAATGCTTTACGGGGGAGTACATTATGACAATGCTATAATGGCCGGAATTATTTTCAGGATGACGTCAAAAGATCTTATCTCAAAAAAATCCTTTATTGATTTTGATTCATTCTTAGGCCAGTTCTACAGGTTTAACCTCACAATACTTCAGTATATCGGCAGTAATGAAAGATTTGGATTATCTGCCGATTTCCATGCAGATTACACGAACCTTCCTATGCTGAGGATCAGAGATGAAATAGGCAGTACTTTTTACAATAATAAACATATGAGATTGATTATCAGCAAATACCTGGGACTAAATCACATGATAAATCTTACTCTTAGCCTGCAGAATACTTCTCTGAGCCCTGATTTTATTACATTTGACCGACTGAAAAAAATATCGTACAAATACCTGTCAGAAGGCTTTTCATACAGAATTAATACGATAGATAATAAGCATTTTCCAAACAAAGGAGTCTTATTTCAATTATCAGCAAACACTTCAAGGCTCTTATCAGGGAAAATACGAACAGACAGCTATAAAAAAACTTATACTCAGGAATTCCCTGATGGTTTCCTGTTTCAAAGATCCTATTCAATTGCCGGTGATATGAGACGATATTTTTCGCCTGGAAAAAAGCTTACTCTTATGGCAGGATGGGATGTTCTGTTTACAAGTACTAAAGATGCAGCTACATCGCCTCATAATTTTTATTTTGCCGGTGGAGAAGAGAAAGCTTTTAACAGATCAATACCCCTGACAGGATTTCATGCCGGCGAAATAGCCGTTGACAGGTTTGCAGCCATAAGATTTGATGCTGATCTTGAATTTCATAAAGACCTTCACTTAAGTCTGCTTACAAATATCGCCATCGCCAGGGAACCAGGTATTAGCGAGAACTTATCGATCCTGGCCGGATACGGACTTGGAGTAGGTTATATGTCAATCATTGGACCCGTAAAAATTGGATTTATGCATGGATTCAGCAGTACTGAAAGATTCTATGGTGCCATAAAGGGTTACGTAAGTATCGGATTCAACTTTTGAATTCTGCCTTTTCAGGCCGGGTTATCCGAAATATTGTCATAAAACAGATCATAATTAACGGGAGCTTGGTGATTTTCACCATCGGCCTGATTGTTGTATATATTATCAGGTAAAGATTAAATGAATTTTCGAAAGTAATATTAAAGTGAATCAGCCTGTGAATACAACCAAAGTCATATTGCAGCATAAACAGCTTTGCAGACTTGTTTCAGAAAAGAGGATCAAACAAAGCCTTGATATATTGCAGGATATGATTTCCGTATCCTCTCTGGGCGACCTTCGTGATGAGTATAACAACATAGTAATGACATACAAAAGTATGCTCACTTACACCATTGATGGGATAAATGACCCTGAACGAAATAAGATATATCTGAAACTTATACAGTCTATACTTGGTCTGGCTGACCGGCTGAGACAGGACATATTGTCACACTATTCAGGCTGGCATACTTACTGGGTGATGCAGCAAACCCTCAAAGAACAGAAACTAACTGGGAAAACCCTTGTCGAAACAGTTGATGATCTGATGTTTAAATCGGAGCTTGATGAATGGCTCAAATTAAGCAATGAAATTAATCCTGATCCCGAATCGGAGCTATCACTGAAACACAAAGAACTTATCAGGAAAATATTCAATCATTTGTGGCTTACCGATTATTATGGTGAAGCAGAGGATAGTCTGATAAGGATAATATTGAGTTCCGGAAAGTTCAGATGGTTTGAATCGAGTCTTTTTGTCAGTGCCTTAACTCTCAGCGCTTTAAGAACTTTTCAGGTTGAAAAGCTTTTCAGCCTGATCGGATTTTATGAAGCCGGGCCCGATCAGGTTCTGGAGCGGGCTCTCTCCGGACTGATACTAAATCTTCATTATTATAATTCAAGGATCCTGATGTACCCTGAAATAACATCAAAGATCACTGAAATGAGTAAAGAAAGCAAGTTCAGGGAGCATTGCAGAATTATAATTTTGCAGACAATCCGTTCAAGGGAAACTGAAAACCTGAGCAAAAAGCTTAATGAAGAGATACTCCCGAAGGTAGCAAAACTAAGACCCAGGATTGAGGAGAAGCTTGACCTGGATAACATACTTCCAAAAGATAAATACGAAGAAAAAAATCCCGACTGGTCGGAGATGTTCAGCGATTCTGAAGAAATATTCAAAACGATGGAAGAGCTCACCAACCTCCAGATGGAAGGGGCTGATGTATATATGTCGGCTTTTGCAAACCTTAAACACTTCGACTTCTTCAAGGACTTTCATAACTGGTTTGTTCCGTTTTATCCCGATCATGAGATCATAAATGAAATATACCATGATGAAATTCTCGGACCGGGAACCAATGAGCTTGCTGAAGCACTCTATAAAACACCGTTTATTTGTAACTCCGACAAATATTCCCTCCTGCTTAACCTGAAATATCTGCCCTCATCCCAAAAGACCATGATGCTTAAAGTCTTCAGGATGGAGCTTGACGGGCTTCAGCAGCTTGAGAGTGAGGAAAAGGCAACTGATCCTTACCGGACTTTCCGGACAAATGTCACACAATACCTTCAGGACATCTACAGGTTTTTCAAATTATCCCCATACAGGAAAGAATTTGAGGACATTTTCTCAGGCAGGCTGGATATATACAATTCAGAGGTTTTCAGGATTACATCCAATGCCCAGGAGGCTCAGGCTGGTCTTGCTGATTATTTTTTCAGCAAAAACTATTACTCTGATGCACTTGATCTTTTCCTAAGGATGGCAACAGAGAAACCTGATGATCCACAACTATACGAAAAAATTGCATTCTGCTATCAGAACGATGAAAACTATGAAGAAGCACTCAGGTATTACCAGAGAGCTGAACTCATTAACAGGAAAATCTGGACATTGAAAAAGATCGGTCTGTGCTTTCGCCGTCTTGGCAGAAAAGAAGAAGCTCTGGATTATTATCTCCAGGCAGGCACGATGGATCCTGATGATATGCATACCGCAATTATGACAGGACACTGTTATCTCGATCTTCGTGATTATGAAACTGCATTGAAATACTATTTCAGGGTTGAATACACTGATCCGGGAAACCTTAAGATCCTCAGGCCGATAGCATTCTGTTATTTTGCCCTTGGCAGGTTTTCGGATTCTGAAAAGTATTATGACAGGTTATCTTCAGGTAAGCTTAACGCCCACGACTACATTAACAAGGGACATCTTTCCCTGTGCATGGGAAAGAAAAAAGAAGCGATTGATTTATACAGGCTGGGAATTAATAACGGTGAGATTTCCCAGGAAGAATTCATGACGATTTTTGAAGAGGATAAGCCGCTTTTACTATCCCTTGGAGTGAACCGGGATGATCTGCCGATACTGCTTGATTATCTGTTATTTTCAATTTGATGACCGGGTGGTGTCCAGGTCACCATGGTACCTGGATGGGGGCACGGATCCCCCGGGGCCAGATCCCTGATCCGGACCCCGGTCAGGAAATCTCCTTCTGTCGTTTCTGAACCCGGTCGTATCATTTTCACGCCTTTTCCT
>JBBSAP010000133.1:0-8294 GCA_038252165.1 Bacteroidales bacterium
CTTTTCCCAGGATAACTCCCCGATTTCTATATTGATGATGTCACGTGAAGCCTTTTCCAAAGACTCTCGTTTTAATTTGGAATCTGCTCTGGCATAAATTTCAGTAGTTTGTACGGAGACATGCCCCAGGATATCACGGATAAAATCCAAACTTTCGGATTTCATCCGTTATCCTTACTCCCATAAAATCCGAACTTTTTAGTCTAATAGCCTAAAGGTAAGTTCTATAATATGAGTATAAGTTCGGATTTTATATAAACATTGCGGCGTTTAATAACATACTAATTACAAATAAATATGAACGTCGAAAATTTAAGAAGAACGTATCCTCTTCTCATAGACTACCTGCGAGAGAACAGATACACAAAAGTTTATATCAATGAGTTTCTCACTGATATTGGGCAGGTTTTAAGAGAAGCAAGTGACCCGAGAATCAATTCTTATGAAGAATATTACGAGTCATTGATTACGAAGTTTACAAAATCAACACTTCATCATAAGCTCAAGATTATCGGTAAGATTAAGCAATTTGATTTAAAAGGAATATTCCCAACTTCTGTCCACCGTTGCGGTTTTCTCAAACAAGATAACTATGAGTACCTTTCTTCTGCACATAAGGATGTTATTGATGTTTTTATAAAATCAGCAACAAATCGGGGTGTATCAGAATCGTATATCAGACACTTGAAACTGGCAGCAGCTAAGTTCTTCGATTATCAGCAAACTCATGGAACATATTCCCTACTTGATGTTTCTGAAAGAACTGTACAGAGCTATTTCCATGACGGGGAGAAGATTGTAAGAGGGTTTGATGTTATGAAACAAATTAGAAACGTTCTGAAAGAATGTATTCCTCACTACCATAATGGTGAATGTGAAAGAATTATCTCCTTTCTCCCTATGATGAAAAAGCACCACAAGACGTATCCATTCTTAGAAGAAGAAGAGCTGGAAAAAATCAGATCTGTTCTTTTGGGTGGTGATTGTACAAATCTAACTCTTCGGGATAAGGCTATTGTAACTATAGCTTTCTATACAGGTCTTCGCGGTTGTGATATTGCTGCACTTACCTTTGATAACATTGACTGGGAGCATAACATAATCCATCTCATCCAAAACAAAACAGGTAAACCATTGACATTGCCTCTACGTCCAGTTGTAGGTAATGCAATTTTTGATTACGTAGAACAGGAAAGACCTGGTTCCGACAATGAAACGATATTTTTGACTCAGGATAAAAAGACAAGAAAGCTCAGGACTACATCCATATATAATGCGACAACTGCTGTATTGACAAAAGCCGGTATCAGAGCAGAAGGCGGGAAAAGAGGCCTCCATTTATTTAGACACAATTTTGCTGTCGCACTGCTCCAAAATGGAATACAAATTCCTGTTATCTCCGAGATATTAGGCCATGCATCACCTATATCAATCGAACCATATCTTGAATCAGACCTTATTCGTCTAAAGGAATGTGCATTGAGCATCAATGAGTATCCCGTTGGAAAGGAGGTGCTTGGATAATGATAACGCCGATAATATTTAAGGAAATGTTAGACATGTACCTTAAGTTCCGCAAGGTGTCCGGACTCAAAAAGTCTACGACATTTTCTCTTGTCCAGTTCTATCGCGATTGCAACAAAAGATACACTGAAAGCAAATACCTGACCCAAGAAATGATTGACTGGTGGTGTGCGAAAAGAAATACGGAGAAACCGATTTCTCATCGTTCCAGAACATATCCAATAATCTCCTTTTTACAATATGCGGAGCAGCGAAAGTGGATAGATTTAAAAGTACCGAAGGTTCCTCACGCTAGACCTAACACCCATATACCTCACGCCTTTAGCGAAAAGGAACTGAAAAACTTCTTCAAGGCATGTGATGAGATCAAAGATGGTGCTCCAATACAAGTAAAACTTCGGAAGATTGAGGTTCCTGTTTTCTTTAGACTTCTCTATAGCAGTGGCCTTAGAACGACAGAGGCCAGACTGCTGAGGGAAAAGGATGTTAATCTTCAAAATGGTGCTATCAATGTTGTTTATACCAAAGGATATAATGAGCACCGGATTGTACTTCATGACACGATGAGAGAACTGCTTGTTCGTTATGATAAGGCTATGTCAAAACTAATGCCTAATCGCAAAATCTTTTTTCCTAACCACGAAGACAAATGTCATTGGAATATCTGGGTGTATCAGCAGTTTAACGAGTTATGGTACAAATATAATGATGCGAAAACTGTTGCTTACAGTCTAAGACACAACTATGCGATTGAAAATATAAACAAATGGACGAATCGTGGATTTGAAGTTCATGATAAACTGGTGGCATTAAGTAAAAGCATGGGGCACAGCACCCTAACCAGTACTATGTACTATTATTCCCTGGTTCCAAAACTGGCCGACATTATCGAAAATCTGTCCGGAGAATCTTATAATGAAATAATCCCTGATTTACCCAATGATGAAGAATAAGAAAAATGATGCCTTGGAATTGGCCAAATACTATGACTTTTGGATTGATGAATGCGCACAGACAAATAGTCTGAATACGATACGATCTTATGAGTCGGCCATGAAACTTTATATAGACTTCCTTGAAGACGTTAAAGGCTTAAAATCAAGTTCCTTCAGTTCTGGTAGCGACTTTTCCCGTGAAACCATAAAAGAGTGGCTTCTCTGGCTGATAAATAAAAGGGGCTGTGGTCCCCAAAGTTGCAATGTACGACTTGCTTCAATAAGAGCCTATCTGCAATACATCGGTGAACAAGATATTAAATACAGGTATCTCTTGTTGGATTCTAAAAATATCCACCGAATGAAGGAGACGAAGAAAAAGGTAAATGGTATGAGTGAAAGTGCTGTAAAGGCACTCATGTCTGTACCTGATGCCTACACAAGTGCTGGTTATAGAGACATTGTTCTTATGGCGTTCCTATACGGTACAGCTGCCAGAATCGACGAGGTTTTGTCGTTAAAAGTATCAGACCTGTATCTTAATCCTGATAACCCTCATGCAACTGTTGTTGGTAAAGGATGCAAGATTAGAACTTTATATCTGCCACCAAAGTTAGTGAGCCATCTTAATAAATATATTAAGAAGTTCCATGGATCGGAGCCAGGTAAGGATAGATATCTCTTTTACTCCAGAGTAAAGGGTTATCAAGGGAAAATTAGTCAAGAAGCAATTAGTAAGCGACTGAAGAAGTATGCCGCTATAGCTCATGAAACTTGTCCTGACGTACCTCTTAATCTTCATGCACACCGATTTAGGCACGCTAAGGCTAGTCATCTGTTGAATGATGGAATGAACGTTGCACAACTATCAAAATTACTTGGACATGCCAATTTATCCACGACAATGGTCTATTTGGATATAACCACCGATATGGAGGCAAAAGCAATGATATCTTTGGAAGATGAAAAAACCAGAAATATGCCAAGAAAGTGGAGTAAAGGGAAAGAAAGCCTCTCTGAACTTTTTGGCAGAATTGGTAGAACAAGAATAAAATAAATCGATAAATAATCCGAACTTTTTGCGGATAAATTTAATTGATAATCAGGACTCTATCTGTGAAAGTTCGGATTTTATGGGAGTAAGGATAACGGATATATACCAAATTTACTCCGGCTTGAAGCAAATGCATAGCTTTTGAATGCCTAAGGGTGTGGCAACTGATTTTTTCTGGAATAATCAGACCATCCTCTTTTCTGGCCATTTTAGTGTATTTCTGAACAATAAAATTGATACCGGCACGGGTAAGTTTTTCTTTTCTACTATTAAAGAAAAGTGGATACATATTGGCGAACGGTTCATTTAATCGGTGCTCTTTTATATAGTTCTTAAGGTGCTCTGTTTGTGCATCTAACATTGGAACCAGTCGAGCCTTATTCCCTTTGCCAATAATTTTAATTGTGGCAGGCTTATTAAGCCTTAACATCGATGGAGTAAAATCAATAGCTTCCTGTACTCTTGACCCGGTATCGTACATTAGGGAAAGAAGTGTTAGATCTCGCCGTCCCCTCGAGGTTCTTGTATCGGGTTGCTGCAATAGTAATTTTATTCCCTCAATTGTCAGATAGTTAATACTCTCCTTTTTGGTTTTCTTAAATTTGATTGATAGAATCTTTTGGCATTCATTCAAATAATCCAAACTCTCATATTGTAAATACCTGTAAAAAGAATGAATTGCCGCCAATCGTGCATTCCGTGTAGAGTTACTGCATTTTCTTTCCTTTTGAATCCAATCAAGAAACTCGATGATCGTTTCTTTCGTGATTTTCTCAAGTGTCAGTTTTTCAATGTTCACATGCTTTTCATTTTGAGTAAAATTTAGAAGCAAAACGAATGTGTCTCTATAAGCAGTAATTGTATTGGCACTTGCCCCCTTTTCGTTGGGCATATACCTTGAAATAAAATCGGATATATACTTTGAAAAATCAGTCGGCTTCATAATTTCTGAATTTAGGGAATACATCAAAACATATCGTATCTACATTTTTAATCAGATCCGGATGCATATTCGCAGTTAGTCGGACATAATGATTTGTTGATTCCAGGGATTGATGTCCCAAGTAATTGGAGAGTATCGGTAGCGAAGCATAAAGATCAATACCGGATTCAGCCATATTGGCAAGTGAAGTGACGGCGAATGTATGTCGAAAAAAATCCAAACGTTTGGATTTTTTGCGTTATCCAAACAAAAATATTATCCAAACCTTTTCAGAAAAAGCATGAATTAGCCCATATTCTATCGAAAAAAGGTTTGGATTATATTACTGTATATTGTTTGTCTCATTAATCAAATAAAAAGGAGGCAACACAATTATGGATGTACAAAATTTGCAGAACAAGTATCCCCAGCTTATTACATATCTGGAAAGTAATGGTTATTCTGGATTATATATCGCCAGGTTTAACAGAGAGATACAACGGATTCTTCATCAGGCAAAGTTGAAGGGATGGAAATCTTATACAGATGTCTATCTTGCTTGCGTAGAAATTTCCAAGTCTTCATCATACCTTCGGGAGAAAAGAACCATCATCGGTGCAATAGAAAAGTTTGAGATTCTAAGCCTGTATCCAAACCGATGTCAAAGACATCAAATTCTAAGGGAAAGCAACTACGATCTTCTGTCAACAGAATTTAAGTCCGTGATAGACCATTATTGCGATTCGGAAAAGGGCAAGGGTAAAAAAGATACAACCCTATACACTGAATCCCATAATGCAACTACCTTTCTGCTGGCACTGCATCAAAAAGGCTTGGATTCGCTTACTAAAATAACTGAAAGCGCGGTGCTTGAAATCTTTTTCCAGAACGGAAGGCTGTGCAGAAGCTGTTCTTATAAGAAGAATGTTGCAGCTGTGTTCAAGGCCTGCATTCCGTTCTTTCCAAAAGATACCTGCACAAAGGTTTTATCGTATCTACCCGCCCTTCGTGAAAAGAGAAAGAATATACACAATACCTTACTCAGGAGGAAGTTTCCCAATTAAAAGCCGTATTAACAGATAGCAACTCAATCATTGTTCTGCGTGATAAAGCAATCGGGCTGCTTGCGTTATACACAGGATTGCGTTCCTGCGACATTGCAGGGCTGACTATGGCTGATATAGATTGGGCAAATGACCTGATCCGTATCAGGCAGCAGAAAACAGATATCCCCTTGGAATTGCCTTTGACTAAAACTATCGGGAATGCCATCTATGACTATCTTATGATGGAACGGCCATACAATGAGCTTCCGGAAATCTTTCTGACCCAATGTACTCCTTATACCAGGCTGCAAAGTACAAGTCTCACCAATGTTGCAAAAAAAATCATGACGGTTGCAAAAATAAGGACCCAAGCCGGTGACAGGAAAGGATTTCATATCTTCAGGCATTATCTGGCTACCACTCTGCTTGGCAAAGGTGTTTCTCAGCCTGTAATCAGTCGGATACTCGGACATACATCACCTGTTTCCCTTAATGCTTACCTGAGTGCGGACTTTCCCCATTTGAAAGAATGTAGTCTTAGTGTTGAATGTTTCCCTTTAAGAAAGGAGGTATGCTTTGAATAAGTTTCGCTCCTTTTTAGCGCCAACAATACAGGAATATATTTCCTATCAGAAAGCATCAGACCATTGGAATGCATCTTCTTATGAGGCAAACTTGCTCCTTTTTGACAGGTATTGCCTAAGAACGTATCCTGATGCCAGCATACTTTGTCAGGACATGGTAGACAGATGGTGCGATAAACGTGATGCGGAGAAAAATAATTCCTGTAGGTCGCGGATATACGTCATTATCAGCTTTATTCGTTACTTGAAGAAACGAGGAAAAACAAACATCACGGTTCCTGACGTTCCCCATCAGGAACCGAGAACCTATCTTCCGCATGCATTCACATCAACAGAACTTCAAAATTTTTTCTATGCCTGTGACAGCATATCCGGCGAAGTCACATCAGAACAGAGGGCAAGGAGAATAACCATTCCTGTATTCTTCCGGCTCCTGTATAGCAGCGGGATAAGGACTACAGAAGCTCGGATGCTAAGGGCGGAAGATGTGGATCTTAGTAGTGGTATCCTTAATATCCGTTATTCGAAAGGGCACGACCAACATTTCATCGTGCTTCATGATACCATGCTGGACCTGATGCAAAAATATGATATGTCTATAAGGAAAATGCATCCTGGCCGGACCTATTTCTTTCCAGCGAGAACCGACAAATGCCATACCCGCAAATGGGTGCAGACGAATTTCAGAGAGCTATGGGATGCAAACAATACACCCTATGCTACGGCATATGAATTACGCCACCACTTCGCAATAGAAAACATTAATCGCTGGACTGGATATGGTATGGAATTCCATGCCAAGTTCCTGTACTTAAGCAAAAGTATGGGACATAGCGTTTTAGAGAGCACAAAGTATTATTATTCACTGGTTCCGGGGTTTGCAGACATTATGGTAGAAAAAACAAAGGAATCTTTTGATATTATTGTCCCGGAGGTGTAACATAATGAAGAAATCGACTGAAGAGGCTCGTAGAATTGCCCGTCATATCAACGGATGGCTGAGTGAATATGCTCCTTCCCAGAAATCAAGCAGTCCCCATACGATAAAATCTTATGCCCAAGCACTATCCTTATATATTGGTTTTCTGGAAATCGAAAAAAAAATTGAGCCATCCAGCCTATGCTCGGAATGTTTTTGTTGTGCTTACATAGAGGAATGGATGATCTGGCTGACAAAAAAGAGGGAAAGCAGCCCAGAAACATGTAATAACCGCCTGGCTGCCTTAAGAGCCTTCCTGAAATATCTTGGAAGCAGGGATGTATCACTATTGTTCTTGTCGCAGGATGCCTCACAAATCCCCCGGCGCAAGACATTCAGGAAAAAAATAAATGGGATGAGCAAGAAGGCAATGCAAGCACTGCTGTCAAAGCCAGACATCTCAACCAGAACAGGTCGCAGAGATCTGGTACTCCTCATTGTAATGTATAACACGGCTGCCAGAATTGACGAGATACTGTCCATGAAGATAGCCCATCTGCAACTGGAAACAGAAAAACCTAATGTTACAGTCATTGGGAAGGGGCGTAAAATAAGGACCTTATATCTACTTCCCAAAGCAGTCACACATTTAAAAAAATATCTGCTGGATTTTCATCAGGAGAAACCCAATCCGGAATCTTATGTATTCTATTCAAGAAATACTGGGGTCATGGGTAAGATGAGCCAGCCAGCAGTAAATAAGCAGCTTAGGAAATATGCAGTATCTGCGCGATCTACATGTGATGAGATACCAATCAATCTTCATGCACATCAAATCCGACATGCAAAAGCATCACATTGGCTGGAAGACGGTATGAATATCGTACAGATATCTTTCCTGCTCGGTCACTCCAATATCCAAACTACAATGGGGTATTTGGATATTACAACAGAACAAGAGTCGAAAGCTTTAGCAACATTAGAGGAGGAAAACAATAGGAACATATCTAAGAAATGGAAAACCGATATGGGTAGACTTGCTGCTTTTTGTGGTGTAAATGGAATGAAAATATAGAAAAAATATCCAAACCTTTATTTGATATATCTATTGGTAATCAACAATATAAAGATGAAGGTTTGGATTTTATTTTTGTTTGGATAACGGACAAAATCCAAACGTTTGGATTTTTTACGGCATACGTTCGCTGTTCACGCTCTCGTGCAGATGGCTAAATCCGGGCTGGATCTTTACTACTCTTTACCCTTGTTGTCCACCTTTCTGGGACACAAGTCTCTCGATGCAACCGAGC
>JBBSAP010000134.1:0-8266 GCA_038252165.1 Bacteroidales bacterium
GATGCTGACTTTGGAGTGTACCTTCTGAATCCACGGTATGATATTGGTTTTTCGGCAAACCAGATGTTCGGTGCGGCTTCTAAAATAGGTAACAAAGCATACATGAATTATACAATGGACAGGCACTTTTATCTGTTTGGATCCTATAATTTTAATTCAGGAACTAAAACCATATGGCAGCCTTCAATGCTTTTTAAGATGTCAGAGCAAATCAGGCCTCAGGCAGATTTTGGCTTTACTTACATCTACGATCAAAGTTTCTGGGCCGGACTGTCCTACAGAACAAGTGGAGCTTTAATTGGTAACTTCAGATTTAAATGGATTCCCAGCCATGTAATGTTAACAACAATGTACTTCGGATATGCATTTGATTTCACTCTCAACAAAATACAGAGAGTGACATATGGAACACATGAAATTACATTAGCTCTGAAATTCGGAGACAGTATGAAAAGGTTCAGATGGTTAGACCGGTTCTGAAAAAGTGATGTTGCACCGCAATTTAACGAACTGGTTGCCTTGATCAATCCCGCAGAGCAACACCATGGTTATCCGGGAAGAATGCGTGGTCATTCTGACGACCGGCCTCTGCATAATCATCCAGGGTATTAACGAATAATAAGATTATCCTATATTTGCAAGAGATTACACGGACAATTACAAACCCCATTTTTAATCAATAATAAAGTTATTATACCATGACTCGAAAAATTGTACTTAAAGCAGTATTACTAATTTTCTTATTCCAGGGTAGCTTAGCCCAAACATTAAAAGATTCTGGATGGCAACTTCTTTTCAATGGGAAAGATCTGACTGGGTGGGATACTTACCTGGGACCAAAATACGATTCGGTTCTGAAAAAAAGGAGCACGGTTCCGATAGGCCTGAATAATGATTCCGACAAGGTTTTTAGTGTAGTACAACTGGGGGATGAAAAAGTAATAAGAATTTCGGGAGAGGATTTTGGAGGTATCTCAACAGTTAATGAATATGAGAACTATCATCTGCAGGTACAGTTCAGATGGGGACAATTACAATGGGCCCCAAGGAAAACAGGGAAAAAAGACAGCGGATTAATGTACCATGCAGTCGGACCTCATGGTGCAGACGGGGGAAACTGGATGAGGTCGCATGAATTTCAAATACAGGAAGGTGACTGCGGGGATTACTGGGCTTGCGCCGGGGCTGTTGCCGACGTCAGGGCAAGAAAAATGCAAAATAATACTTACGTGTTTGACGAAACTGGTGAGATAATCAATTTTAGTACGGCCAGTATCTATGGACGCCGGTGCATTAAATTTCCTGATGCGGAAAAGCCAACAGGTCAATGGAATACTCTCGATCTTTACTGTTTTGGAGGCACGAGTGTCCACGTGATAAATGGTGTGGTCAACATGGTTCTCCTTAATTCCCGCCAGCTTGAAGGAGACCGGGAGATCCCGCTTAACAAAGGAAAGATTCAGATCCAGTCAGAGGGTGCAGAAATTTTTTATCGCAACATTAAGATCTCTTCCATTGATAAATTACCTGGTAATTTAATCCGGTGAAGAGTGGCCAGGGGCACTGGCTTTTACTAGCTTAACTATTATAAGGATGATTTCTGCAAGTAGTAATGAAAAGAATAGAACTGTAAGCTAAGTTCCAGCCAGTTCGCCTTCCCGCCAAGTGGGACTCCTTGTCCCCAAAACTAGTTTTTCGCCAAAGATGCATTGAATAAATTATTTTATCCATTACAGAATTTTAATAACTTTATACAAATATTAACCAATAATCAGAGTGATGAAACCCAGAAATCCTAAGAGCCTGTCAAGACGTAAATTTTTGGGCACAGTAAGTGCTGCCACTGCTGCATTTACTATTGTCCCGAGGCATGTCATGGCAGGAAGCGGGCAAAAGGCACCCAGCGATCTGATCAATGTAGCCGGAATCGGAATTGGTGCACAGGGAGCGGGTGATCTTAGTAATATCTGCGATCCCGAAGTTCAGGTAAACAGACCCCCGCGAACAAGGACAGGTCAGCCGTTTAGCAAAGCAGAAATTGCCAGGCAGGAGGCCGAGCGTGCTGCACGTATGGCACAAATGCAACGGCAGCAGGGAACTCAGGGCGGACGGCCTGCACAGGGGATCTCTGGCGGCCAGCAACAGCGGGAACCCAGAAAGCTTGCCAATATTTATGCTCTGTGTGATGATGGGAGGTAATGCAGTAATGGGTCCCGAACCCTGGCTGGAGAGAACAGGAGATAACTTTGAGGATTGGATCGATGCAATAGTAAAAGGCAAAAAGTCAAAAAATGACTTCTCGTGGGCAGCAAAAGTGACAGAGATCATGCTGCTGACAAAAATATTGCGATCATGACTCAACGGTTCAACACGACACTTGAGTACGATGGAAAAAATATGAAGATCACAAACCTGCCCGAAGCGAACAACTACTTCCATTACGAGTATCGCAAGGGATGGACATTATAAGATTTCCATCAGTCTGCACTGACTGGAAATGTTTGGAAATTTATCCTGGTCATTGTATATTTACAAGTACACCTCTTAACTGTATTGCCGGTTGTGCCCTCCCCGGAGTACCCATCATGGATGGTGCTGATTTAGGCCCGATTGTAACTCCGACTGCTCCGTTTATTTCCGAAAACCTGCACACAATTACCTGCGTACCAAGGCTCTCTTCAACATACCGGGCCGTTATTTCGAGTGTTTCCGAATCAGTCCAGCAATAACTTGCTCCCACTTTTAATGAAGGTTGAAGTACTGCATAATTCGCATCAATTGATTTTGACGGCACATTGCGTGGCGGGGCCAGGAGTGACGCCATTTTTGAATTTGTTATCTTCCAGACTCCCGAACCAGCTTTGATTACTGAAATCGCATTATTCCTCTTTAGGGCAAAACTGCATTCATTATTATTAAATGAAAAATAAACTGACTGAATCTGATAATCATTATCCTGCAGAATAAACTCCTTTCCTGAAATTTTCTTTTCAGTTTCAGTTCCTGACGCCTTGGAAATCTGAGGTCTCAGTAACAGAGCAGATTGTTTTTTCTGCAACTCATTATATGATCCAGGGTCTGATGGTATTGCTTTGCCCGATTTAATCGCAGGGATCAGATAATTATGAACCAGGTTTAATTCTTCCTGTGTGTTTCTTGCGTTAGCAGTTAATATGACAATGGCATCCTTGTCAGGGAACAAAATAACAAACTGACCAGCCATCCCGTCAAGACGTACACTATTGTTCCTACCACGCCACATCTGGTAACAGTATCCCTGTGCCCAGTCATTCCTGTCCTTTGGCATCTTATTGGATGGATCATTGCTTTCAATTTTAAACGAGGTAGCTTCTTTTATCCACGATTCAGGAATAAGTTGTTTATTGTTCCATTTGCCATTCTCCATCAATAATTGCCCGAATTTTGCCATATCTTCCGTTCGAAGCCTGAGCCCCATCAATCCAAGATTTATTCCCTGAGGATTCTTGTCCCAATCTATTCCGCGGATGAATAAAGGATCGAAGATTCTTGGCCTGAGGTAATCAAACAGGGTTTGATTGGCAACCTGCTGGACAATAGCCGAAAGCATAAAAGTCGCCATATTATTATATTTGAAAACCGTTCCAGGTTTATGAACCGGTTCATCTCTAATAAAAGTTGTGATCCAGTCCTCATCACTGCCCGCTCCCATGCCTGGAGGATCCTGACCTACCGACATGGTCAGCAGATTCTCAACGGTAAGTTCTTTCATAAAGTTACCAATGGTGTCGGGCAGGGAATATGGAAAGAAGGAAACAACTTTATCAGTCAGTTTCAGTCTGTTTTCTGATATAGCCAGCCCTACTGCTGTTGCAGTGAAAGTCTTACTGGCAGAATATAATAAATGTTTATAACCAGGCCCGTAAGGATTCCACCATCCTTCTGCTATTACTTTACCATGCCTCAGAAACATGAAACTGTGAATCTCCTGACGCCCGGTATCAACTGCGTTTAGAAAATCAATTATCCCGGATGAAGATACACCTTGCGATTCGGGAATACTCCTTGGTAATTTGTCTGGATTCTGTCCTGACAGCCTAAGCTCTAATCCTGAGTAAATCAGAAGAATCAGAAATGTTATAATTACTTTTTTCATATCTTGCAATATATTAAAAATTAATTGTTTATCGGGTTTATAATAATTATTCGGATTTCAGATTAAATATACATCAATTGAACCAGTAAGACATTTTAACCACAAGACCACGGTTCTTGGTTGAAAAATCCTCTGTATAGGAATTCTCTGTATAAACTATAAAAAGATCGGATACCGGTGCGAAGCGCCATTGGAACCTTATGTTTGTGTTTAGGTTATCGATCTGGTCATTATACTGGATAAATGTTGTCAGGAATATTTTATCAGTGAATGTGATATCAAGTCTCGGGCTGATCAGGACGAGGTTTGCACTATTATAAGGTTCAGGTAATAAAATGTTATTGTAGTTTGCTGTCACTCCAATGCTTCCATAGGGCTGGAACCTGTAACTGACGGAGCCGCTAACATACCATCTTGTCCCGTTATAATATGATCCGTAACCGGCATCAGCTGAATAGGTAACTAATTTCCTTGAATCGGAATCAAAGCTTATCTCCGCATTTTTCCAGGAATAAGAGGATCCGGCAGGAAGGGGAACTCCACCGGTATTTGTAGGACTGAAAGATTTTGCCAGCAAAACAAAATTTTCAGATACATTAACACCTATCTGGCTTCTGTCGCGGTATCCGATCCGATACCCTAAAGATGTCTGCCTGTCGGTAAGATCGAAATCAGTATCATAAATAATATCCGAATTGAGAAGAGGCCCATGGCTCAGTACAATTCCTGAAGAAGGATACATTGTATAACTTAGAGTTGGAGTCATTTCATAATATCCAGTACGTCTTACATAACCGATTTCAGAGATATAATCAGATCCAATATATGAGCCGGTCATGGTTGCTTTGAAGTACCTTGTGGAAAAGTTAATATTTCCGGACGTCGCAGCTGCATTGGCCTTAGCTCCCGGGTAAAATGACTGGTGGTAAAATGCCTTGCCTGTCCATCTGTTATCAGGACTTGCAAGGTTATACTCAAGTCCTGCAATACGGTTATGATCCAGACCTCTATACGCGGAATCACTGTACTCACTTGTAATCTCTTTATTAATAATAAATCCGGAAATACTTGACCTGTTGAATACCTGCTGCTGTAAAACTGTTACAAAATAATTACCCGTCGGTGTATTATCCATGGCTCCCGTCTGGATGTCCATAAGGCCGATCCTGAGCTTATTGTTGAGTTTACCGCTAAGTCTCATCCCCGCCCTGACAGGCACATTGAGTCCTATACGCCTTGAAAAGAATGGCCTTGCACTTGAATTTCCCAGGTTGGCAAACAGGTCACTATTCTCCAGGAAAAACTGTCTCCTCTCAGGAAAGTATAGTTCAAATCTGTCAAGGTTGGTGACCTGTCTGTCTTCTTCAACCTGGGAGTAATCCGGATTAACAGCCAGATCAAGGTTAAGTGAGTTTGATAACATGACCTTTGCATCAAATCCGGCTCCTTTACTCCATTTTGCGGATTCATCATTCTGGTAGTTCTTAGTAACTTTCCCTGTAAGGTAAGGAATCAGAGATAAACGAAGTCCTGATTTGCTTAGCGCTTTATCCCAGACAAGGGTTCCGGTATATGCCAGGTCGCAGTGATTAAACTGTCTTGGCATCGGAGCCCATGCTGATTTTTCATTGGTTTTCAGATCGAGCCTGCCAAAGTTTATACCCCAAATTGAATCGGTTTCAGAGTACCTTAAGCTTCTTAACGGAATACCTAATTCTACAACCCAGCGGTCATCGTAACTCTTTACAGCAGATCTCCATTTTGCATCCCAGCTTATGTTTACTTTGCTTCCATCATAGCCCAGATGTTCATACTGTACCCCGGCAGCAGAAACATAAAATCCGAATCCATTGGTCTGGTCATTGAACGTATCAAAGAATACTGCGAAACTATCGTTCCCACTAAAAGAGAAATCGCGCCTTAACGATTGAATTGGCCGCTTTCCCGGAGTAGGATCATAACAAACTGCGGCCAGGTAAATATTCGATCCGTCATGAGCAACCATAACCATTGTTTGTGCTTTTGCAAAACCGGTGTCTGTCGGGGTCACTCTCTGAAATTTCCCGGTTTTCTCAGCCAGCTTCCATGTCTCCTCATCAAGTAAACCATCCAGAGTGATCTTGTCAGCTGTCTTATTGATATGAATTATGTATTTATCCCTGTTAACCGCTTTTGACTGGCTAAACAGAAACGGTGATGTAAAAACTGAAATACAGAAGATTAAAGATAGTATCAGAGACCTCATTTTAAGAGATAATTCAGTTAAGTTAATTGAATATGAATAGCTAATAAAAAAAATCCTTGTCAGTAACAGGTTTGATCAATCTGTCTCTGACAAATCCGGAAAAAGGTAATTCTTTAATTATGATAAAAAGAGAAATACATGTTAAAAAAAATTAAACCAGGAAAAAAGCCTTAATCCATCTTTAAATAATAATTATTATCTGAATATGTTGATTGCCATACAAGGTTACGCTGTTATGGATATCTCCAATTACAACACTTCACAGGGAACTGTGGCCGGCTATAAACCTGCTGAGTATGCGTCACTGGCTCTTATTGTCTTATGGTCTTTAAGTCCTTACGCTTCGCTGTCCCCGTAAAATCATGTAGCAGACAGTTTTGAATGATATCTGCCGGGAAACGGGTCTCATGAGTGCTCACATAATTATTAAGACTATTTGAACATAATATATTTCAATCATGGATAAAAACACAATTCTTCAATACCTTAAAGGCATAGAGCTATTCATTTGACTGAATAACAAGATGTTACGGGAAGTAGCTAAAAATGTAAAAGAGAAATATTGCAGTGATGGTGACATGCTGTTCCACGAGAATGGTCCAAGATAAGATATTTTCATCATTTTCGATGGAGAGGTTGAACTGTTTAAGCCAAATTCATACGGAATTGAAGTCAGACTGGCTTCATTTGGCAGGGGAGATTTCCTGGGCTAAGGGATCTGGGATCCCCGTTCTTCCCATTCAACATCAGCAAGGGTACTGGAAAAAGCCATTCTTTTTGTTGTTAACAGAGAATTCTTAACCCATAACGCTGAAACTACCCTGAAAATCCTGTCAAATATCACCCGGGTAATTTCAAGGAGAATGCGTAATGCAAACAACCGGATGTTAAATCTCACCACTCAGTATGAGTCAGGGAGGACAAGGCCGGAACATGATCTTCTTGGTGACCGGGAAGTACCTTATGAAGCATACTATGGCATCCAGACACTAAGGGCGGCAGAGAATTTTAATATTTCCGGGGTTTCCCTGAACTTCTTTCCTTCATTGATTGAAGCATTGGCAATGGTAAAGGAAGCTGCTAAAACCAATGAAAATTAAAACTATGATCACTGAAATATTTGAAAAGAAAATTGAAGATGTTTATGAGACTTCTATTATACAACAGACCGCTTTCTGGTCGGAAGTAAAAAGAAAGCTTGGCATGAATACAACCGCGATTGATTTCAAAGTGAAAAAAAATGAGATCAGCGGGGATCCACACGAAAAAGGGAGTATGAATTGTGATATGTTTGGTGTTGCCCCGGCACCTGATCCTGGTCATCCATTATACGGACTTTACAGGTTCAAGTCGGGTTTCGGCGGCAAAATGTTTCATTCGCTGGGATGCTGGGATTATCCTTTTAAACTGGAAAAAAATAATGCTTAAAGATCAATGGAATTAACACAAAAAGGCTATCACGAAAGGACTTCTTGTTATTTGCAGACTAGCCGTTAGGTGAATCAATTTCCCTCCTGTTTTCAGTTCATATGGATCATACAAAAAGGAGAAAATCAATTTGCATTCAATAAAGCCACAAACTGTCGTCCATATTCAATACTCTGATTTAAGGCTTCATTGTCAGGTGCCCAGGCGAACCGGAGAGGTTCAAATAAGATTTCAAATCCCGATTCTTTCAATGTGTCTTCAATTATTTTTGTTGATACATCGTGCCAACCATAACAGCCAAAAGCAGCGGCTTTCTTATTCATAAATTTCAGCCCTTTTGCCATTTCAAGCAATCCTGCTATTGATGACAAAATGCCGTTATTTACAGTGGGAGAGCCAACCAGTATTGCTTTGGAACGGAAAATATCTGTTAACATATCATTCTTATCATTTTTTGA
>JBBSAP010000135.1:0-8122 GCA_038252165.1 Bacteroidales bacterium
CCACGGGTCGTAGAAGAATTGAAGCAATTGATACTAAAACAGGTGCTACAGAAACGGAAACCAAACAGAAAATATGATCGGCGCACAAAACAGGGAAAATATCGAAAATATAAATAAATATGTTATGTTAGCACCATTACTTCAGGGGGGTTGGGGGGTAATAATCTGCAGGTCATGCAGGTCGATTTTTTGACTTGCAGGACTTGCAGGACTTGCATGACTTGCAGGACTTGCATGACAAATTTCAATACTTCTCCGGAACGAAATTCTGTTCTGTTATCGGCGGCCTTACATATGCCACATCATGTTTCAACGGCGGCAGTTTAATCGTTTTTGCGGTAAGGTCCTTATACGGTATAAGTGAAAGAAAATGATCGATGCAGTTAAGTCGCGCCCTTTTTTTATCATCAGCCGGGACCACAAACCAGGGCGATTGCCTGGTATCGGTATATGAAAACAATTTGTCCTTGGCCATCGAATACTCAACCCATTTATCACGCGATTCAATATCCATCTGGCTGATTTTCCACCGCTTGGTGGGATCCTTTATCCTGTCCTGGAAACGGTTCTCCTGCTCCTTGTCACCTATTGAGAACCAGTATTTTATGAGTATGATACCCGACCGTATAAGCATTCTTTCAAACTCGGGACATGATCGCAAAAATTCTTCATATTCGTCATTCGTACAGTACCCCATAACCTTTTCGACTCCAGCCCTGTTGTACCAGCTCCGGTCGAACAGGGTTATCTCTCCACCTGAAGGAAGCTCTGAGACATAACGCTGAAAATACCACTGAGATTTTTCCTTTTCCGTCGGAATGCCGAGGGCAACGATCCTGCAAATCCTGGGATTAAGGCAGCCTGCAATTGTTTTTATCACACCGCCCTTGCCTGCTGCATCGCGCCCTTCAAAAATTACAACTACCCGCAGCTTATTGGCCTTTACCCACTCCTGAAGCTTGACCAGCTCAATTTCGAGCTTTAAAAGCTTTTTTAAGTATTCTTTATTATCCAGTTTTTCTTGTTTCTCAGCCTTAATGTCGTGGTAAAGACTCTCCTTTTCAAAAACCTCCATTTTAGCCTTTTTATCCTTGTTGATTTTTTTCATGACAGGAGTTTTTAAGTCTGGTTACTGGTTACTGGTTACTGGTTACTGGATGAACGGGATAGTAACCGGGTACCTGAATTCCTCTCCTTTAGAAGCTTTGACACTCGCAATTATTATGCAAATCACTTTCAGGAAAATCAGAAAGATAATAATAGGAATACCGACAATAATTAAACATAAAGGAGCAGCAAGAACCATATATAACAAAACAGATAGCTGAAAATTAAGTGATTGTTTTCCATTCTGATCGACCCATTGCGACTCATCCTTCCTTGACAGCCAGCAGATCAGCGGACCTATAATTCCACCAAAAGGGAAGTAAAATCCTGCAAATGCCGAAAGGTGGCATAGCATTGCCCAGTTTCTTTCCGATTCTGCTAATTCTCTGATCTCTCTCATGACATTCCGGTTTTTTATTAAAAGACGTCTCTCTTTCTAATGTGCTGCATTATAAGAATTTTGCAAGACGCTTAAGATCGGCTGGCAATAAACCATTCGGATTAGCTTTATTAATGACATGCTGATTGTAATAATACATGTCGGAATCGTCAGTTCCAATAAGCATTTTAAAGCAGTGTCCTGAACTGGCCTCACCCACCGGCCCGACCTTATGCAATATCAGTGTATTTTTCGCTTTTTCCTGAATTGCTTTTAATATAACCTCCTCAGGCACAATTTCAATATCATACCTGTAAATGGCTTTTATCTTGTCAATTGTACTGACCGCCGGAGAAAGATCTTCCTGTTTTACCAGGATTTTTTTGGTCATGACTTCCGGGATATTTTTATTATAGTATCTCAGGTATCTTCTTCCCGTCAGGGCCGGATCCACGGATATCATCTGTGCATGCTTCTGCATGAAAGCCAGTATTGCCCCTAGTTTATATCCGTACTCCATATCATCCTCTCCTGCAAATGAGAGCGGAACCGCGCATATCTCAGGCATCTTGCCAAGCTCTTCAATATCTTTGCCCTGAAGCAGGTTGATAAAGTTAAACACTGACTTCGATTTGTCATTTTCATAATTGGTTTCGGTCAGGATGATAAATGAATACGATGGATCGGACCTCCTTGTGCCGAAATCTGACGTTTTGACAAATTCGAAGGGTGTTATTTTCCAGTATTCCTTCATTGCCTGGCTGATATATGTATTATATACTGTGTTGCCTTCTTCCAGAACAACACATGTCTTTGAAGCAATGAATTGACTGATTTCACCGGCTGTCGGAAAAGGAGACTGCCCCGAAAGGATACAGCATGAAACGATAAGTAAAACTACAGTGGATATTTTCCTCATTTAGAAACCTTGATTTGACGGAAGTAAAAGTGGATTTTTTTCGTTGTACTTGCGGATATAAACAAACATCAGGTCCTTTCTTTTCTTGCCTGGAAGATGCATAAATTCCTCGTATAGTTCAGGGTCCTTCATAAGAAGAAGTTCTGTATTATCAAGGTCATATTCCAGAATTTTTCCGCTTTCAAAATCTATAATATATTGCCTTAGTTCATTTCGCCCTGTATTATTACGGTATGGAGAATAATATGAACCATACGGGGAGTAATAATTACCATAGGAGTATGGTGAATAAGAGTAAGGCGAATAGTACGGAGAATAGTAAGAATTATAAGGATCATAATAACCATAAGGCGAGTTGTAATTACGATTGTCATATGAGGTGACATCAGCAACAAAATGACAAATACTTCCTATAAAAGTTATCCTGTTAAAATTTCCCTGGACCTGAATATTCAAAATCCCGTTCCTTGCATAACCCCATATGGAGCTTTTTTCTATCTCCTGCCGGATACCCATGCTGTCGTAAAAATAGATCTTCCCTCCGGACATAAGGTTCTTAAAGAAATCCTTGTCATTATAATCCATCGACGTCAGAATCTTGGATTTTGGAATCGGGCTGTTCGTCCTGACCTGGTCGAAATTGAGGTAGATGCCATCGTTGAACCTGAAATCGGGAGTATATTTTACCATACCTCCCTCTTCCTGCGCATTTAACTGGATTAATGCTTCGCCGGAACCAATTACCGCAATCATCAGTAAAATCCTGAAAAAATTCTTCATAATGGTTGATGCTTTTTATCTCCGGTTCAAAAATTGTACCACAATAACAAAATTAAGCTTTTCCTTTGAAGGTTGATAATTTCAGGGTATGTATATTTATCATCTATTTTAGTTAAATTTACATTTCGGCTATTAATCAGATCAAATAATGATGGAATCAGATAACGATGTTCCCGTGAATACTGAGAATCAGCATTCTGATGAGATTTTCAAAAACAAGAGAAGCTCTATAGAAACTTATTCAATTATCTCCTTAATATGCCTTATCCTGGCAGTTATCTTCATTTCGTTCAACCTGAGGCTTATTGCAGGATTCCTGGTCATAACCGGCGCTGCAATATTTGTATTGATACTAAGGAAAGCCAACGATCTGATCAAAGCTGTCAAGGAGTCTTTCAGGGATGCCTCTTCATCAAATGAAAAGAAAGACGATGTCATAACCGACTTTTCTCACAGGATCAGGGAGCCGCTTAATAATCTGGTTATTATTGCCGATCTTCTTATGGCAACAGGTCTTCAGAAAAAACAAAAGGAACTTATAGAGACTTTTATAGCTTCCACGAATAATATGGTAACCACTGTTAATGAATTAACAATGGAGACCGCAGGCAATCTTAGCTTCGTAGCGAGGAAACAGATCAGGTACAATATTCTGTCAACCATACAAAATACGATTGAGCTTTACAGCCTGAAAGAAAAGGCAAACCTCGATTTTATTTTCAATAAGAAAGACTACGGCGATTATGAATGCCTGGGCGATCCGATTATGCTGAAGCAGATATTCCTTGACATCTTCAATACAATTGAATCTCAGAATTCAGGCCTTCCTACAAAGGTCACAATCAACCTTAAGAAGGAAAGAGAATCGGATCTTGAAAGATATATCGGGATGCGCATTCAGACTGACAGGAATACCATTTTTATTGATCAGGAATCTAACACAGGGCATCTTGCTTCAAAGCTGATAGCTTCAGGCAACGGAAAATTCAGCCAGGAACCTGGCAATAATTTTACTGTCCTGAACATAAGTATGCCGTTTACATATCCAGTCACCGAAGTAAAACTGACTTCTGCCGGAGATACGGGAACCGTTGCTTCGAGGGAAAGGGTTCACAAGGAGCTGAAAGATATCAATATCCTTCTTGTTGAAGATAATCTTATCAATCAAAAGATCACACTTCTTACGCTTAAGCCTCTTGTGAAAAGCATCGATACTGCCTCTAACGGGAAAGAGGCAATCGAAAAACTCAGTACAACGGGTTACGACATTATCTTAATGGATATAGTTATGCCTGTAATGAACGGGATCATAGCTGCCGAAAAGATCCGTGAACTGGAGGTGGTCTCAGGAACCCATATCCCGATAATAGCAATTACTGCAAACGCCATGATCGGAGACCGTGAAAAATGCCTTTCAGCAGGAATAGATGAATATTTGTCCAAGCCCTTTCAGCCTGCGTTACTAATTGAAAAAATCAAGCAGTTATTATAAAATATGAGTATAAGGAATCATACATAAAATATTAATTGTTTAAAGAATTTAAACCCCCTTCCCAACCTTCCCCCATGGGGGAAGGAGCGCGAAGGAAGGCTTTTCCCCCTTGGGGGAAACGGGAAAGGGGGTCATTTGATATAAAATGTTTATAAAGCCCCCCTATATTCATCAATGCTATCTGCACCATCCCGATTCAGCTTCATGTTTTTAAATGATGGGGATGGAAGATAAGTTTCAAAACCAAGCGAATTCCATTTCTTATCTATATTTTCAATTGTTGCAGCATCTGAACAGACAATATTAGGCCATCGCCGTGGAAACCCACCCTCGCGGTAAAACTTTATTGTTCCGTCAATTAATAAAGAATCCGGTGATATGAAATAATGATCACGTGCAGGATCCGAATTTCCGAGAAGCTGCCATGCCACCATGAAAAGATCATTCAAGTCAACTGAATGATCTACAGCGATCACAAGTCTGAAAACATTAGCATCAGCATTTTCCTTAAACAGATTGCGTACTTTTCTTAAGCTCCCGGGATCTTCAGAAGGATCGACAGCCACGATCAAAATGCCGGTTCCACTGGCGACAGTGTAAAATCTTAACCCTTTTATAAATGGCACATTTAACCAGTCATGATGATCTTCCCCCATTGCCATTGAGAAAGATGGAGTTACATTTCTTCCCTGCATCTCTTCCGGTAGCTTTACAGTGGCATCAACGCCTGCTTTGCCCCCGAAAGAGAAACTGTCGGATGAATGGTCAAGGACATCAAGGGGACCTCGTGTAAAAAGAATATCCGATCCAAAATCAACATTGGTGAAAATGTGGATCAACAGCTCTTTGTAATTCCTGATATCCGGAGTGCCGCTGACAACCACCAGGTACTTGGTGAACATCATCTGTCCTGCTCCGAAAAGAGAGCTGATAACTTTCATTCCCTGCCCAGGATAGGTCTTGTTGATCCTGACAATAACCAGATTATGGGCTACGCCTGCCTCCGGCATATGAAAATCCAGTATTTCCGGTTGAATGGCCAGCCGTACCGGTGAAAGGAATATCTTTTCTGTGGCTTTGGCCAGCCAGGCATCTTCATTGGGAGGAATCCCTACGATAGTGGCTGGGTAAACTGCATTTTCAGAGTGAGTTATACAGGTGACATGAAAGACCGGATATAGGTCGGCCAGGGAGTAGAAGCCAGTATGATCACCAAACGGGCCCTCCGATACAAGATCTTCAGCAGGATCAACATAGCCTTCAATCACAATGTCGGCATCGGATGGAACATAAAGGTCATTTGTAATGCACTTTACAAGCTTTACTTTTTTCTTCCTTAGGAATCCGGCCAGAATGTATTCACTAATGTTTTCAGGTAATGGCGCCGTGGCGCAATATGTATAAACCGGGTCGCCGCCCAGGGTGACCGATACCGGCATTTTCTTCCCGGCAGCCTTCCATGCCTCAAAATGGGTTGCCCCTGTTTTGTGTCTCTGCCAATGCATACCCGTGGTGTCATTGCCAAATATCTGCATCCTGTACATGCCTACATTTGACCTTCCGGTCTCAGGGTGAATCGTATGTACCATGGGCAGCGTGATAAACCTTCCGCCGTCGTGAGGCCAGCATTTAAGAACAGGCAGTATTGAAAGATCAGGTTTCGGGTACACAACCTGCTGACAAGAACCTTTTAATCGCGAAAGAGCGGGAAGATATCCGGTGATCTTCAGAAGCCGCGGCAGTGCCATTATTTTTCCAATAATGCCTGCCGGGGCATCAGTCACAAGGTTGAACATCTTTTCGATATCATTTCCTGCATCAGAGAGTTCTTTCATGCCGAGGGCCATTGCTATTCTGATGTCGGATCCGAAGGCATTTATCAGGACAGGGAATCGTGTCCCGTTATTTTCAAAGAGCAGTGCCTTCCCGCCTGATTTTGTAATCCTGTCGGTTATCTCGGTGATTTCAAGCACCGGATCAATAAACACCCTGATGCGATGGAGTTCTCCTTTGCTGTCAAGATCGGAGATGAAATCTTTCAGTCCGGAATAAGCCATGAATGAAAATTAATGGAGGTAAAGATATTGAAAAGATAAAGATATAATTAAAATGATACGAGGATTGCTTCTCCCGATTACTCGGGATCGCAATGACGGGTAACTCAAGTAGGATACCCTCCTATGGAAGGGGTCGGGGTGGGTTGAGAAAGATTGCTTCTCCCGATTACTCGGGATCGCAATGACGGGTAACTCAAGTGGGATCCCCTCCTGGGAGGGGCTGGGGGTGGGTTAAAAATTGATATAAAACAATAATGGGAACCATTCCTAAGAGTAGTTCCCATTCACCGTTTGCAACCGAAGCCGCTTATGGCGCCAGGTTACTGTTATTATGACCGGCTGCATTTCCTGATACAAGACCTTGATTTGCAACCCTTGGCTTTCGGGTTGTGCCTGTTACAGCATAACCTTCCGGCTTTCCTTTTATCCGGTCTTGCGACTGGATTTCCGGGATGAAGTGTCATTCAGGCCCTGATGTCATTTCCCGAAGGATCTGGATCAGTTTCATAGAATCCGGAGCCGAAGCTCTTTTTTTTCTGAAGCCCTGTGACTCAATCGCTGAAAGAACGTTTCCGGGTTCATCGATCTGCTGAGTATCACGGACCGAAGTCCATTTGCTCAGGCTTCGGCTCTCTTGATGTGCAGTCCCGAAGGTCTGAATGAAGAAGATTTTGTCTCAGTTAAGAAACCTTTTCCGCTTCCACGTCATTTGAGCAGTCTTTTATCGCTCACCTGATAGATCAAATATAATATAAAAATATAATATGGCTATCATGTTGCATTTCATAGTTGTACACCAGATATAAACATTAGTTATCAACAATTGTTAATAACTCCCGAAACCTCACTATTTCTTATATCCGTATACAGCAAGCTCACCCAGCATCTCCTCGATCCGCAGCAACTGATTATACTTACATATCCTGTCGGTTCTGCTGCATGATCCTGTTTTTATCTGCCCGGAATTAGTTGCCACAGCTACATCAGAAATGGTTGTATCTTCAGTTTCACCTGAACGGTGCGATATAACACATGTATAACCTGCCCTGTGGGCCATTTCAATAGCATTGAGCGTCTCAGTAAGGGTTCCGATCTGATTCAGCTTTATAAGTATCGAGTTTGCACAGCCAAGTTCAATACCCTTTTTCAGGTATTCAATATTGGTTACAAAAACATCATCGCCAACTATCTGTATTTTCTTTCCAAGCCTCTCGGTCATCAGTTTCCACCCGTCCCAGTCGCCTTCGGCCATTCCGTCTTCAATTGAATCGATAGGGAACATTCCGATGAGTTTCTCAAAATAATCAACCTGTTCCTTTGATGTTTTTCTTGCTCCCTTGGGACCTTCAAATTTTGCATAATTGTACAGACCGTTTTCATAAAACTCC
>JBBSAP010000136.1:0-8074 GCA_038252165.1 Bacteroidales bacterium
GGCCACAGCCCCTGTCGATTATCTGCTCAAATTCAATGTTGCTCTTTCCCATAGTCTTTGTGTTTGTTTAGATAACAAACACAAAGTAACTTAATTTTCATGCGTGTTTGTGCTTTGCCAAATCATGGGTGTTTCATAATAAATCTTTTTAAGTACTTCATCTGGCAGACCTATTCCGCAGATTGGCCATCGGGCCCTGTCGAAAGTACCATCATAATCGGGTGAATAAAACGATTCGTCAAATGTCTCAAGGAATCTGAAATAGGTCCGGTACATTTCAACCGAACTTTCAATATTTGCAGGCATATCAGTTCCGAAAACAATCCGGTCCTGGTGCTTTATAAAGAACTCCCGTGTTGAGTAAGGCTGCCGGCCCAGTTCATCCAGCCTGGCAGAAAAGTCAATATACACGTTCGGGTTTTCAGTAAGCAATTGTGAAACCGATGAGATATTTTCAGCATGGTTTGCAAAATGGGGTAGGATAAAGGTTGTATCAGGATGCTGCTTTATCAGATTATTGCGTCGTTTCAGGAGATCGGCTTTCCCCGGGAAACGGGGATCGGAAAAGCCCCAGGAAGGATATTTCTTAAGGGTACTATAGTGTTCATTATCTTCAGTTAGCGGTTCGAAAAATCCTGATGGATCAGCCTGGTGTATTAAAACCGGAAGCTTAAGCCTGCCTGCCTCTTCCCATATCGGGAACAAACGCAGGTCATCAATAGAAATGAGCTCTCCTCCCGAATCCCTGTGGAAAAGGCCAAGCTCCTTCAACACTTTCAATCCTCTGGCACCAAGATTAACATGAGCATGGAGCGTCTCAATAAAGCCTTCTACAAACTCAATGTCATCAGAAAAGAGCGGTTTATCAACAGGCTTTGCAAAATCTGACATTGTAAAGCAGTAAAACCGGCCCGGATATCTATCGGAGCAAACACTCTTAAATTCTGAGATATCGCGGGAACTGATAGTATATCCTCCGCCGGAAAATTCAATACGAACATTTCCTGTCAGATTGCAAAAACCTGCAACGCCCACTTCGTCCATGGTCTTAACTATCTGACCGGCTTCCAGGCTTCCCCAAAGATGATTATGAGCATCTATTGCAGGGAAAGCCGCCTTCTCAATAGGCGTGCGGTTTGTAACCAATGTTGATCTTATTGCCATAACCCTCTTTTCCCATTAAAGTTGAGAAAAACATCAAGCACTTCTTTCATACAAACCATATCATGGTTGATTTCTTCCCATCGATCTGTTTTTTCATCCCGAATTGTATATCCTGCCACTTACCATTGTTTTGGATTACTGCCCTGGTTTAAACGCCATTCGTGCCGCCAGTAATGAATATTATTCGGGCCTGTTATCCCCTTGAAATATCTCTCTTCCCTGCTGAATGAACGTGGCAGTTTTTCAGCTCTTTCCTGGTACCAGTATGCAACCGACTGTAAATCGAGCGTCAGGCAGTTGTTGTGTCCATGCTCAATACTCATTCTAATGGATTTATCGAAATAGATAGGGTCGGCAATAAAAAACCGGTAAACGTGTGTCCGGCCCAGCCAGCCTGTTTCGTTATTTACTCTGGGATAGCCGTAATAGGGATTAGAAAATAATTCTTTAGGGCTCCACGAAGTATTAAAAAAATCTTCGGTGCCTGTACCGGTAATGGTGGGTACAGTGTCCCCATCTATGAAGATCATCTCATCGCCTTCGCCATACCACATGGTCGATGGATTATTAACATAGTAATTTACGCCAACAAACTGACCCTTGCCTTTGATATCGGCAAACAGATAGTTACCTTCCCCATTTATATTCTTTTCCTGTTTTCCAAGCAAAGCCCATTCATTTTCTCCCTCGGGAAGGGCTTCTGTAAGCTCGCAGTTAAACCAGGCATGGAAACGGCCTGTGTTGGCAGGCAATTTTTCCATTTCGGTATAGTCGATATTGTAATAAAAATTGGGTATCACTCTGCCAGACTGGTTTTCTATTTCTATGCGTGCGCCATTGGCAAAAGGCATGGCAAAATAACTTACATACGATTTCCCGGCACCAGGAGCTATTGAAAGCGGGACAGTCACAAAATTGTAGGATTCTTTCCATCCATTGCCAAAAAACGGTCCAAGAGGCGATTCAACGGAAGGATACGCATTGCCGTCCCAATACATTCTGATAATAATATCATAGCGGCTCAGCTGGTCGCCTCCGGGTGCTATCGTAATCCAGATACGGTTAATCACGCCGGCACCCTTAACATTCATTAGTTCAAATCTGGCGCTGTCTTTTATTCCGCCTATAAAATCGGAATTGCCGCCCGATCTGTCATAACTGCTGATCTGTCTGGTTTTCAGTCCTGTTTTGATTTTCGTCAGCTGCATCATTTCATTGCCCGGCTCCTGCGAATAAAGTAAAGACGAGAATAAAGCAGAAGCTATAAGAAAAATTGTTTTTTTCATGATTATGGTATTTAAGTATCTTATTCTTAGTATAGTTTTGTTTCAGCTCCGGCAACGACCACTTTAAGAGGTTCGATTTTACCGTATGCTACCTTTAGAAAAGCTTTACCACCTTTAAGGCCGACATTACCAAAACCGGTTTCTGTTGAAAGAAAGCTTGTGAAATCACCTATCCTTGAGTCGATGTATAAGGTTTTATCAATAGCGTCGTAACGCACTCCGGTAAGACCTTCGAGCATGGCATAGCTCGACATGGCACGTGCATACCAGCTTCCGCATTCATATTCGTTGAATGGGTTACGGACACTTCCATTGTATCGCTCCCTGCACTCACGGACAATATCAAGTCCTTTTTCTACCTCACCCTTGAACATCAGATGGCTGGCAACCTGGTATTCAATACCGGTCCAGACTTCATTACTATAAATAAACGGCAGTGACAATCTGCCTCCTTTCGGCCAGGTGCATAGTAAAAGTCCTCCGTCCTTGCCTGCCGCATATGTTGGCCTCTGAGGATTGACATGATCAATCAGATTATCTCTCAGGTTATACTTATGAACGGCGATAAGATGACTCTTCACCTTTTCATTATCGACAGTCTCTTTCAAACCACTGACAGTGGCAAGCCACATGCCAAGTATACCGTCAGACAAACATCCTTTCCCATACTGGTATTTTGGGCCTTCACTTTTGAGAAGCTCCATGGCTTCGGGAGTATAGTTAGTTCTGTAGCTCGCCTTTGCGGCCTCAATCGGATTTGGAGATCTCAAACCTTCCCATTTCACCTGCTGAATGAAGTATTCGCCATCGTAAAGATCATTTTCCATAAAATTCTTACCCCTTACTAGCAGAGTGTCATATTTACCAAAAGGTGCATCAGCAGCTTTACTCATTTCAATTATTGCCGTGAGAGCACCAAGGTAAAAACTTGTACACATTCCATCAGGTCCCCATAATTCTATATCGTAAGTATTATGATGTGGTTCCTCGAGATATCCTTTATGGCCCGGATCCCATGTTTCTATACAGTAATCAAGGCTGCTTTTCACATAAGGATAAAGTTCTTTCATCCAATTACTGTCACCGCTTATCCTCCAGTCGCGGTAGATCTTAATTATCCCGCCCAATTGCCCGTCAGCAGCAGCATAAAAGTTATGAGGTGGTTCTGATATCGGAAGGTTTGACCTGAAATTCTGATGCCCTGCCTCGTTCTGACTTACCTTAAATTCAGTCTCTCTGAGACTCCTTTCGAGTGAAGGAAACAGATGTGGAATAGCCTGAGCGTAATTCCATACATGGGTGCAACTGCCATGGCAGCATCCCTCAGTATCGCTGCATCCCTCCCAGCCCCAGAGCCTGCCATCTGATTGCCTTAGCACTGTAGGTGACTTAATGATTGTAAGATTGGCAGCAACTGCTTCCATCACTTCAGGAGGAAGGCTTGATGAAAAAAATGCATCACGGAACAATTCGCTTTTCTTCCTGAGGTCATTGTAATTAGCCTTCCAGTAAGCAACGACCTCTGTCAGGTCCTTAAATTTCCCGGCATACCAGGGTGTATATGGAGAGAGTTTAAGACTTGTCCCGGGGATATTACCTATTGAGAGATTTGATTCAGGCTGATACCAGCAAAAGTTTACGGTAACGATCTTCTCTTCTCCGGGTTTAAGTGTAAACGGGACATAGATCGAAGCACCGGGAACCGGTTGTTCTGAAGGCGGGTTTGCAGGCATGTTGCAGGTTTCGATGTTCTTCCAGAGCATCATATGGGGATCAAACCATTCACCACGGAACCAGCAATGGTCAACAACTGCATTATCATCGTCGACAAAGACAGAAAACCCTGTTTTGCCAAGATCTTCATCATTTGCCGGATTTGCAGACATTGTAAATCCATTCTTAACAGGTGAGACACGTCCTACCCACTCAGCAATTATGTTACGCGAATTCCATGAGAAAACTGCCTCAACGCTCTTTGCCGAATTGTTATGGAATTTATACTCCATAGCGCCGGCAGGAAGACTTGAATTATCCGGATCTGTAGGTATAAATGGGCTCCAACCTGTTACTTCTACTTCAAGCGGGATGTCACTATCATTCAGACTGAGGGCAGCGAACGGGAATCGGGGGAGAAAAGTTCCGTTCTCAAAGCGTGGCAGGCCGTACATTTTCCCTGCTGCGCCATTACCGGAACCACCGGGACCGAAAAGTTTCCACTCGGGGACCTGTGCTTCAAGAACCTTTGCCCCGTTATCAAATCCCTTAATGCTGATAGCAGCAAAGGAGATCGGTTCATTGAATACCTCAGGTTTATTTTTTACCGAGAGATGCGAAATTGAGCCCGTCCCATCCATGCAGAACATACCTGCACCTATTCCTCCGATAGGAAATGAGACGCGGTCGAGATTTTTGCCCGAGTACGAGCCATTATACTGATGTCCGGTTGAAGCTTGTTCAGAATTTTTACGAATACAGGAAAATAATAAAAAACCTGCAACAAGACATATTCCGTAGTGAAGAAGAATAGTTTTTTTCATATTAAGACAATTAAGATTTCTAAAATGCTACTTAGTTCATGGGTCAATGGTCAATGTTTGTCAATGTGCATCTGCCGGCTGGGGGACAGGTTTCAGGTCCAAAGATGTTCTATTTCCTCAAGTGACTTACCTTTTGTCTCAGGTACATACAGATATGTGAACAGCCATTGAAGGAATGACATCAGCGCCAGAAAAAGAAATGTGACAGTACCTCCCACCGACGCCAGGAAATGTGGAAAAAGAAGAACCACAAGAAAGTTAAATATCCACTGGGTAAAGGATGCAAAGGCTAAGGCCTTGCCTCTGACCCGGTTGGGATAGATCTCTGAGACAAGTGTCCAGAATACCGGTCCTATGCATGATGAAAAGAACGCAATGAACAGCATTATGCATACCAGGGTAAAGATTCCCTCCATTTTAAGAAAAAATGAGACAGCAAGCAGAACCAGTGTAACGGCCATCCCCATTGAGCCGATCAGATACAGCCTACGTCTTCCGGCTTTATCGATAAACAGTATAGCAACAAATGTGAATATGAAATTAATCAGACCAATAAGTGAGGTTTGAAGCAAAGCACTTTTAATTTCCACTCCTGCTGCCAGGAGTATCTTTGGAGCATAATCAATGACTGTATTAATTCCGCTTATCTGTACCAGCACTGCCAAAAGGAATCCAACCACCATCACTTTACGGAAAGCGGGTTTGAACAACTCACTTCCTGAAACAGACTCAGAATCCTGATCAAGCGACCCGGCAATTTCAGCTATTTCCTCTCTTGCAAGTGACTCACCCCCAATTCTGGTAAGTATTTTTAATGAATCCTCTTTTCTTCCTGCCTTGTACAGCCACCTGGGACTTTCGGGGATGAAAAAAAGTCCGGTGAAAAAGAGTACAGAAGGTGCAATTCCTGTAGCAAACATCCATCGCCAGTTGTTATCAATATCGTGAAGCAGGAAGTTAATGCAGTAGGAACACAATATTCCGAGGACTATAGCCAACTGATAAATTGCCACCAGCATTCCCCTGTTTCTGGCAGGTGCAACTTCTGCCACATACATGGGAGAAAGTACCGAAACTGCCCCTACAGCCAGTCCGCCGGCAAGGCGTGCTGCTATAAAGAGCATGGAGGTCGTTGCAATTGCTGTTATTGCGCAGGAAAGTGCAAAGAATAATGCCACAATTATCAGAATTTTCTTACGGCCATATTTATCTGTCAGTACTCCCGAACCAAAAGCGCCTATTATTGCTCCGACAAGAAGGGAACTCACACCCCATCCCAACTGAAGTTCATTCCATCCGAAATATGGCTGGATAAAAGGAACTGCTCCGGAGATAATGGCAATATCAAAGCCGAACATCAACCCACCCATGGTTGCAATAAGGCAAATGAAATATAAATAGAGTAAGTTCTTTTTCATAATTGTTTCTGCATTCTTTAATAGATTTACTGCCATAACATATTAAGGCATAGCCACTAAATTCCAACCATCACGATAGGTATGTCTGATATATGCATTTGCACAAGCAAGAGCATTGAAGGTCTCAAATTTTCTGTCAAAGGTTGGATGACCATCAATTACTTTGAAGTTATCAGAAGTAATTATCTTCAATTCATCGGATTCTGATATGTTTGTGAACCTCATGGTTTCCCCATCCCATATTAATGATTTGTTCAGTCCCTGAAGTCTGATGGCAAGAACGCCCAGCAGAACCATTTCATTAAAAGGTCCTGCATATGAAAAGTCAGATGAACCTTCTGTTCTGTTCTCAGGTGATTCTTTGCAGGCACGTATCCAATCCTGTTCATGAGGTCCGTCGGGATAGAATGTATCACCGCCCGGAACACGTCGCAGATAAGGCTTCACTTCAGGGATACGGCCGCTTAGCAACCTCGGGAAAGAGCCTCCGCATCCGCACATAAGAGTGTCTTTTGTACCAATAAAAAGACAGCCACCAAGTCCGTCTTTCATTAAGTTCTCCCCTTCCGGAAGCAGGTCAGTAAGATTTGGAAGCAAGCCCCCGTCGTACCAGTGAACTTCTACTGAAGGCATTGCAAGTTTTGCCATATTGTCGCGGGCCGGGAATGCAAATTGCACAGTTTCTGCATGCGGAGCCGACTCAGTATTTATAGTGGTTGAACTTCCGCGCACCTTTTCAGGATAACTGAGCTTCAAAGCTCTGAAAACCGGGTCTAAAACATGGCAAGCCATATCTCCAAAGGCACCTGTACCAAAATCCCACCATCCTCTCCAGTTCCATGGAGTATAAATCTCGTGATATGGTCTCATTGGTGCGGGGCCGATAAAAAGATCCCAGTTAAGTGTTTTTGGTATCTGCATAACTTTTGCCGGCCTCTCAATACCCTGCGGCCAGATAGGACGATCTGTCCAGGCATGTACTTCGCGGATTTCACCTATTTCATTATTCCATATCCACTCGCAGAGTTTTCTCACATCATCATGCGAGTTTCCCTGGTTTCCCATCTGGGTTGCAACTTTATGTTTAGCAGCGAGTTTACTTAGTAAACGTGACTCATAAACAGAATGTGTAAGCGGTTTCTGGCAATAGACATGTTTGTCAAGTGTCAAAGCTGTTGCTGCGATTGCAGCATGGGTATGATCTGCAGTTGCAACCATCACTGCATCAATTGACTTACCCATCTCATCGAACATTATTCGCCAGTCCCAGAATTTCTTTGCCCCTGGAAAATCCTTAAAACAAACATCACTATATTTCCAATCGATATCGCAAAGTGCGACTATATTCTCAGCTGACATTCCCTTTAGATTCTGGTGCCCTTTGCCACCTATTCCTATACCTGCAATATTAAGTTTATCGCTTGGCGCCTTATGACCAAGACCACTTACTACATGAGCTGGAAGAATTGTGATTCCGGCAGAAACAAGTCCTGCTTTTTTCAAAAAATCGCGGCGTGAATTATTTGGGTTTTTCATCCGTAAATAATTATTAAATTAAACAATATCAACATATTAAAAAAACAGATAAGAAGTTAAAATTTCATCCGCGTACTCGAGGTACAAGTGTTTGTGCTTATCTGTTGATGTCAGTTTCATAAGCGGGGATTAA
>JBBSAP010000137.1:0-8047 GCA_038252165.1 Bacteroidales bacterium
AAAGTCCTGGCACAAAGCTGGTTTTGATTTCAATTGTAAAACTGGAGGTAATATATGGGAATAATTTCCTGGATCGTAATGGGTCTGATCGTCGGTCTGCTGGCAAAATTCATAATGCCGGGAAAGGATCCCGGAGGATGTTTTATTACAGTACTTCTGGGTATTGGCGGCGGTTTGCTGGGCGGATACCTTGGTACTACTCTTGGGCTTGGATCAGTAGCAGGTTTTGATCTGAGGAGCATACTTTTAGCCACTGGCGGAGCTGTAATAATTCTGGTCGTGTACCGGATGATAAGAAGGAGATAAGGAAAGAAAGATAGCTTCCAGGGTTTAATTTTTAATGATCTTTATTGATTTCCTCATAGTGTCCGTATAAACAGTAGCAATGTAGATTCCCGGAGGCAGATCCCCGATGTTCATTGTTGTTTGGTACTGACAATTCTTTTTTAACTTAAAGAGCTCTCCGATAGTATTGTACAGCAGGATAGTGTAGCTTTTGTCATTGCTCAGAGCCACTTTGAATTCTTCTTTCACCATGGTTGGCCATACAAAGAGCTCCGGATCGCCTGAAAAGTCTTCTTTTTTTACATAAACATATATCTTATTGCTTAATTGGGTTCCGCATGTTCCCCTGACGGTTATCCGATAAAGACCGATATCATTGGCGTCAACATTTTGCAGCACCAGGGTTGAAGATATTCCCTGCTCCAGGATATTATCATCTTTTTGCCACTGATAATTAAGGCTATGACCTTCAGTGGTTACCTCCAGGGTCAGATCTTCTCCAAACGATACTTCAGTGTCGGGAGAGATAGTGTTTATCCTTGTAACAGGTAGAACTGTGAGGTTACTGGTCCCTGAAACAACAGTGCCGCACGACCCTTTTATTTCGCAATAATACTGACCGGAATCATCAGTCAGGGCACTCAGGATGCTTACAACGCCTGATGGACCGGAACGAAAAAGATTCCTGTTTTTGTACCAGAAGTAATTCAGATTATATCCTTCAGCCACGATGGTAAGTTCAATAGGCTTTTCAGTACACATAACCGTATCAGCTGGCTCACTGATAAGCTTTGTAAGCTTCGCAACATTGACCTTCAGTTCCGATATATCAGACTGTTCATCGTTGCGGGAAATCTGAAGGTTTACTTTTGCAGATCCGTTAAAACCAGAATTCCATGCAACAATTGCTGTTGCTGAATTGCCATAAATAGTTCCGGCACTCTGGGGTGTAAGGGACCAGTTATAAGCAGAGGCGCCGGCTACTGCGGCTACCATGTATTCGCTGTTTGAAGTTCCGTAGCAAACAATTGAATCTCCGATTGGTACGGGGGCAACAAATGTGATTTCTATCCCGGTCTTCCAGGTGATCCACGATTCAAACAAGGATAAGCGGGTATATGCCCCATAAGTATCGCAATTGCTGCTTCCCCAGCTGACAAGGCCGGCCAGTTTATTTTCTCCATTTACTGACACAACCATTGGTCCCCCGCTGTCGCCGGTGCAGGCATCCTTATTTCCGTTACGGTAACCGGCCATTATATCTGTTGCCGCTATTTTCTTCCAGACTAAAGTTGCCTGCGCATTTGAGACTATTGGCAGCTGAACCTTTTGGAGTGTTGAAGGGTAGGTCACCGGATCAACATGAGTGATCCCGTATCCGGTAACCCACGACATCACACCGGGATCCGTTGCTCCTGCGGCTGCATCCTTTGCCGAAATCAGCTTTATAGGCACGGCATTCGGATAATCGATCGGCTCCTTTAATTTAAGCAGAGCAATATCATTTTCAAGTGTCGAGACGTCAAATGATTCATGCGCTATTACCTCGCTTACAAAATACTTTTTCCCCTGGAGTGAATTTCTTGGATTATTGGCACCTACAATTACATCCATTGCAGATGCAGGAATCTTTACATTATACTCGTCCCTTGTGCAATGAGCAGCAGTAATTATCCACTGGTTGCTGATGATTGAACCTCCGCATGTGAATACCTCTGATTCAAGAAAAACCTGCCAGGGAAAATCAGATATAGCGGCGTTTGATCCTCCTGTGATCTTTGCCTCAGAGTCGGTTTTTACTCCGGTAAAGAACGGAAAGAAATGATCGCCCGTTCCGGTATCTGAATTAATAAGTAAGATTAAATTATTATCAAGCAGGAGAGAGTAAAGACAAGTGTCAGTAAAATTGATCCCGGAGATGGAGATCAGGAAGAAATACCTTTTTCCGGCTTTTAATGAAAAATTGACGGTGTCCTGATCAGGATATTCACTTTCAGTAAGTACCGGCATGTATTTTTCATCAAGGATCTGCCATTCTGAAACTGATGCATTCCTTGTCCTGGTCAGCTGTACTTCCACCTTCTGCGACAAAACGGATACCGATACAAGCAAAGCAATAGTAAAAAGGAGTATCCTTTTCATGCATATAAATAAAGTTCAAAAGTAATACAAAAAAGCAGCACTTTACTCTGATTAAAGCATGCGCTTTTTAGCTTCGATATACCAAAGAAGTTCATTTACAAGTGCTGATGCTCTTTTATCGGTTTGTGTTTTATCGGCAGGAAAACCAGCTTCGTCAAATGTGCTGTCAATATTTGGCAGGCGAAGAGTTGCAGGGACAGTCAGTGCACCTAATTTCCAAAGAGTAAATTGAATGGAAGTAATCACCTGTGTGCCTGCAAAATTACCGTCTGAAACCGTGACAAAAACAACTGGCTTGCGCCGCCATTCATCAGTCAGCAAGTCAATAGCATTTTTCAAACTGGCAGGATAGCCCCCGTTATATTCCGGAGTAATTATTATAACTCCATCTGCAGATTTGATTTTGTCTGAAAATCCGATCATCTCAATGGCAGGTGATTCAATGTATTTTAGCCTTTCATTGAAAAGCGGGAAACTGTATTCAAGAAGATCAATAATTTCATATTCATTGATATCCATTTCTTTCAGGATGTTTCTGAAATACAGTGCAACCCTGTGGCTTTTGCGCCCATTTCTGACACTGGGAGAAATTATGGCTATTTTCGGCATTAATTGTGGTATATTATTTTTGCTTTTTATAATTCTCGATGAGAGTAATACCCGGATAACCTATACCTGCAAGCTCAGGATAATATTGGAAAGTCTCTTCCCGCGAGTAGAATCCGGTAACGATTACATGGTAATAATCATATTGCTTAACTATTACAACTGGCAGGTTAAGTTTCGACATTATTCTTTTCTGTGCGCGCAATGCCTGTGATTCCTTAATGAAGACAGCAACCTGTAGCGCTACAGTTGGCTCTCCGGATACAGGGTTACCTGCCATTGAAAGCCGGCCTGGTTTTTCCCGGGTTATTCTTAAGGAAGCGTCGGGTTGTACTATTGCCTTCTGAATTACCACAGTCTCTCTTTCGGCAGGCTCCACAAAAGGTTGAATCATAACAGGCGCTTTCCAGGCATCTTTCACGTCAAGCTGGCCATAGGAAGGCATAAGTTTTTCTATAGCTTCAAGAACTGTCGGATCAAGAATCGGCTGTTCAGGGGTTTCAAGTCTGTAATATATGCCCTTATTGTCAATTGTTACTTTTTCACCAATCGGTGCTGAAATCTGGTTCCTTAATCCGATTGCACCGGATCTCAGTTGGAATGCGTCTAGTTGCAACTGAGCTTTTTCGGCAGGTGATAACGGGGCTTCTCTTTCAATAAGGATTTCTTTTATTCTTGCCAGGGAGTCCTCCCTCGTGATAAGCACCCTTTGCTGCTGCATTGCCAGCAGATGGATTATCCAGAGTTCCTTGAATCCCAGCTTATTAAGTTTAATAATGTTTTCATCGACCTCTTCGCGGGTAGGCAGGTCAAGAATACGAACCCTGTAATATTCACCTTCAATCGTTATCTGGACATCTTTACCAAGCTCTTTTTTAAGCATCTTCTGGAAGCCTTCAGCATATGGTTTGCTCTTGAAGGCCCCAATCTGGATCGCCCAACTATCCTCAGTTATCGTGTATACTTCCTCAGATAATTCATGCAGGATCATGTAAGATGTATCCTTTCTGACAACTGTCACTTCAGGTGGAACAGGAACTACGATTGTCGTATCCTGAGCTTTCATTCTGACCGTGAAATCCAGACCATCAGCTATATCCCCGTCCAATCCTCCAGCGATAGTGAACTGCAGGATCTCAGGATCCGAAGTCATATTGAGTTTCCGTAACTGGGAAGTATCGATGCGGACCATATATTTCCCTGATGTAAGTCCAAAATAGCTGTAATAACCGTCATCTTCAGTAATAGTCATGCCTGAAGGTTTAAGGTTGCTGTTAAAAAATCTTATTACAATTCGGCCCTGTCCTTTCTTTTCCCCTTCACTTACAAGAAAGACAAAGCCCGTCGCTTCCCCTGCAATAATTACAGGTATTTCAATACTCTTCAGTATATCAGGATCTACTGCAACACTGTAAGTCTCTTTGGTTAATCTCCAGGCGATATTATCAAAACTATTGGGATCAAGATCTATGAAACAGTTTGTATAGGGTTCCAGTCCCAGTATCCTGATGGTTGTATCGCGGTCGTTTTTGACTATGCGTCCTCCGTTTGAATGCAGATTTAGTCCCTGGGCCTTTGGCTCGCCCGGATCCTTTTTCCCATTGGCATTCAGATCAAGGAACGGTATCACAGATATCCCTCCTCTGCCAACATTGGGACGGTTATCGGTTCCAAGATATTTTGTTTTTCTGTCATTGATAAGACTTCCCCTTGCATATTCGATAAAGCTTGTCTTATTATTGTACTGCCTGACTGAAGCACCTGCCTGAGCAAATGAAAAATCATAGCGGAATCCTGCTTCTGCCAGCCTGAGGTTATTTCTGAAATTCTGTTCATACGACAGATTCATAAACCCATTTTTTATAACACGTTTTTCGAGCCTGGCCTTTGCCGTGAACAACTTGTTCTCGGTATATCCGTATTGAGCCTGAGGCATGAGAATAAATCCTCCCGGAAGCCTTAAAGCCAGGGCCAGATTGCTGTAGAGGTAAGGTTTTACATTTTCAACGAAAAGTGCATAAGTGGTAAGGTTTGTGCTCACTCCAAAAATAGATCCTGAAATAAGCCATTCACCTGTTGTGTATTTTGATGAAGGAAGAACGATCTGATTTACCGAGAATCGCTGGAATGACGAGAATTTGCCAATTTTAAGAGGCATTGACAATGTAGCCTTTCTCTCTTCCCGGTAGTTATAGAAAATAGCCTTCTGATCCTTATCGTATAATGTATAATAGGCATCAAACTGAAGATTTGACGGGAGCCTGTAGGAAAGAGTGCCCCTTGCCCTTACCCCCGGTGCATATTCGCCCGAAAGCAGTAGATTGCTTGTTACCCTGAGTGACGCATTTATGTATGGCATGAAAGGCTGGGATGTCACAGATGAAAGATATTCAGCCCCGGCGCCGAGAGTCAGACTTTTGGTAGCCCCGTAATTAACACTTGCCCTTGAAAACCTGCTTGCTGAGGTGTCTTCAACTATACCGGCACTAAAGGTGTACTCAAGAGTCTTTTCGGGGAGAAAATTATATGGTATTGAAATGTTCTGCTCCCGGGTACGTTCCTCACCCCAGGGACCGAAGAACTTTAGTTTAACAGTTGAGTTGCCGTAAACAAGGGGTACCTGAAAACTGAAAAAGCCGGAAGCATCGGCTTTTATGTAATCTACGAGAACACTGTTCACATAGAGCTCGACAATCCAGCCGGGTTCTGTTTTATCGCTAAGGGTATAAGTGCCGAATGATCTTCTGTAGGTTGTCGGAGTGTTTGTAAGCTGGATACCTACAACAGGATTATAGATTGAGGAAATGGCATTTGTGCGGATCTTCCCTGCCATCACCTGACGTAATGGGGCAAAATCGTTATTGACATAGCGCCACAGGTAGTACTGTTGTTTTTCCGTAAAGGGATCGGTACTGTTATAGTATAACGAAGCTGTCGCTTCTCCTCCGGCTATCATTGAACCGAGCGCCAGATTCAGCCTTGTATCGGATTTGCCGTTTATCTCCTGCTCTGAAGTAACTGTCCAGTCGGCCATTCCGAACCTGAAAAGCGGATATGTGCGGCCGATAGTTGTATCAGCCTGTACATCACCTTTGAGACGGGCGATATTGCGCCTCATCTCTTCCTGCTTCATTTCACGGATCAAGGGCAATTCAAGCTTGCTGGTAATGTTCACCGAAAGAGCCCGGAAGCTGAATTTGCAGTCGAGGCCAAACACTTTCCCGTAATACAATGATTTCAGGTAAAGACTGGTTTCAGTCCTTATCAGGTCGCCTGCTTCAAGATTGAATGTGTTATCCTGATAAATAATCTGATTCTTTGTCCTGTCGATAATGTATGTTGCTTCAGGATTTACAAAAAATCCTGAGATTGTCTCCAGTCCGGATGAGGGGACATTTCTTATTTTAAGAAAATCAAAAAGGTCAGTAACCGGCAGATACAGTTCCTCACCCTTGATAAGGGCGTTTATCTCTCCCCCGCCTATGCCCGGGATCTCAAGGAAGATGGAAATTTCATCATATTCCGGGAGATCCTGTGAATAGAGCCTGCCCATACCGGTAAAGAGCATAAGGATTAAAAAAAGGCCGGTATAACGGTTCATAATGAAGCGCATACATCCTGAAAAGGAAATTTTGGAGTATGCTCTTATAACCGTCATTTTTGTTTTTTCACTTAGTTTAATAAACCCGTTTATTCCCTGACAAGAGTTATGTCGAATGTTCCCGTGTAGCTGCCAGGCGGATTTGCAGCTGAATTGCCAACGGTTAATGTACCTCCGATATAAAGCGGTATTGCGACATTAAAATTAACATTCGAGACAAATGGCGACGAAGGATTGGAACCTCCGATATGAAGGGTCATTGTTCCTGACGGGATACCTGAAAGTATTGCATCCGGACCATTAAGTATTGATATCACTGTTCCTCTGTTTGCATGTACCTGAAATAATGCAGCTGAAAAAGGAATACCAAGACTAAGGAGAACAACATCACCGGTTGAAGAACGTGAACCTGAAGGAAGTATTACAACGGTACCTCCTCCCGCACCGTGATAAAATGCACCAAAGCCGAGACCCTGGGCGGTAGCATCTATCCTGATCGGACGCGGCGGCGGTTCCTGGGCTTTCAGCTCCGGAGATAATGAAAATATTAGTGCAACCGGTATTACAAGAATAATCCGGAGCCAGCAATCACGTATTTTGGCTGATATCATCTGTTCTGTATAAATATCTTTCTTGAATCCTGGTAAATTTTCGATACAAAGCTGACAATATAGATACCATCTTTGAAACCGGGATTGAACTCATAATAACCAGAATCCGAAATTCTTTTTGTAAATAAAACCTGACCTGCCAGATTATAAATTGAAAGCAACCCCGAACTTGTTCTGTCAGTATTGATATAAGCTTTAACAACTCCATGTGTGCTGTAAACAGTAAATGGATTATTATTTGAACTGGTATCCGGAGGTTCAATGACTTTTCTCATAAGGTTTAGGAAGAACCTGCTCTTATATTCACCCACTTCCAGATTGACCCTGTATTCTTTATTATTAAGAAGGTCATTTTCAGTACCTGACGTCAGGTCAGTTATATAAATTTTATCCCAGGGAAGCTCTTCCACCAAATCAATAATCCTGAATACAATACTACCATCGATATTAGCCTTAAGGCCAAGCGGAATCCGTCGGAGTGAATCCTGGCTTTCAGGCAGAGCGTTAATGGATAATATTGTCCCGTCAGAACCAATGGCGTATAGATTCGGTACATTATAGTCAGTATTCATAAGCTTTCTTGCATCAAGATAACTGTCGAATCCTGTTTGTGCTTTTTCATCAAAATAGATTACCATCGGATCGGTGGAAGCAGAATCATCGGCAAAAGTTGCTCCTAAACGGATCAGGGGTAACTGGCTCTTTTCTTCCGATTTCACAAAAGGATGTGTAAGATCAGTGACCCTTACACTGTTGTTTAATCCTAATGTCCCTGTCACCGGAAATGAACCGTCAGAAACAT
>JBBSAP010000138.1:0-7943 GCA_038252165.1 Bacteroidales bacterium
CTTTTTCTTTCAACACCCTGGGTGGAAATTTCAGGCAGTTTTAATAAATAAATTGCAACTGCAATAATAATAACTACTACCGCAATTATTAAAAACGGAGCAGTTGGCACTGATTCGGCCGCATTAAGGGCTGCATCTGCAGCAGCCTTAAAGACAAAAAGTCCGGCAAGCAGAGGTGCAAGATAAGTCGCTATGGAGTTAAGAGCCTGTGTAAGGTTTAATCTGCCTGAAGCAGTGGCTGAAGGCCCTAACGCAGTAACGTAAGGATTTGCTGCTGTTTGAAGGAAAACGACACCACCAGCCATTATAAAAATGGCAAACAGGAAGAATGGGAAAGATATTGCCTTGGCAGCAGGAAAAAACAGGAAGCTGCCAACAGCTACCAGTAAGAGACCCAGGATAACGCCTCCCTTGTAACCGATTTTCTTAATGATACCTCCTGCTGTAAAAGAAAGCACAAAGTAGGTAAAGAAAAAAGCACCATTTACAAGCTGAGCCTCGAAGTTCGACAACTCGAAAACTGATTTGAACTTGTCTGCCAGTGTAATGTTGAAAGTCGTAACAAAGCCAAACAGGAAGAATATCATTCCCATAAACATCATACCTGCGGTTTGTGTATTTTTCTGTTCTGTCATAATGAAAGATTTAGGTTAAATAAATTATAAGATCGTTTTTAGGTGGAAGTAAAATTACATTTAAAGATCGATTTTCCTATACCCGGATTGCGAATTTTTAAAAATCAAAGTAAATCCAGATAATATGGCTTAATGCCTATATTTGCAGAAATTTATCCGGTGTTGACAAGGTACTTTATATTTATTTCATTCAAAGGCACTTCATATCATGGCTGGCAGGTACAACCGAAAGCTGTTACAATTCAGAAGATACTTGATGAAGCGGTCACAGTGATTCTTGACGAAAAAATTTCAACAACGGGTGCGGGCAGGACCGATGCCGGGGTTCACGCGCAGGTTTTCTGTGCACATTTTGACAGCCAGAATCCTGACCTTACTAAAAGGAAGAATCTCATTTTCAGGCTTAACAGGTTCCTTCCCAGGGATATAGCAGTTACAGACATTAAAAAGGTTCTGCCTGATGCAAATGCAAGATTCAGCGCTGTTTCAAGAACATACAAGTATTATATTTCACTCGTAAAGGATCCTTTTAATATTGATTCAAGCTGGTTCATTCATGGCGATCTGGATGTTAAAGCGATGAACATGGCTTCAACAATTCTATTAAATCATTCGGATTTTACAAGCTTCAGCAGGCTACATTCCGATAACAAAACCAATCTGTGCAAAATATATTCTGCAGGATGGGAACTTTGCGGGAACATACTTGTTTTTACTATCAGGGCTGACAGGTTTCTGAGAAATATGGTACGGGCTATTGTTGGCACTATGATTGAAGCCGGCAGAGGCAGGATAAGCCCTGAAGATTTTGAAAGAATTCTTATATCCGGGAACCGATCATCTGCAGGTATGTCAGCTCCTGCAGGCGGATTGTTCCTTACCTCGGTTGAGTACCCTGAAGAGTTATTTGTCTGAAAAGAAATAATTGATTCTTTTAATCGTTTGTAATAGAAATCAAAAAATAAACATTTATTAAAAATATGCATATGATACTGATCTCTGCACTTGCCGAATCTGTGGCCGCGATATCATCTTCTGGCCAGGCAACAACCATCCTCGATCTTCTCATGAAAGGTGGAATCATCATGATTCCCATTGTCCTTTTATCAATTGTCAGTTTTTATATATTCATTGAAAGGATCGTTTATATAAGGAGGACTGCTTCCATACAACAGGGACTTGTCGCAGCCATTTCAAATGAAGTGCAGAACGGTAATCCAAAGAATGCTCTTATGCACGCAAGGAACAATCAGTCCGCTATAGGAAGAATACTGGAAAGCGGAATTGAAAAGCTGGGAAAACCTCAGGGTGAGGTTGAAAGGAACATCGAGACCACCACAAATCTGGAAATTACAAAGATGGAGAAGAATACCGGCTATCTTGGTATCATAGCCAGCGTCGCTCCGATGCTCGGGTTTATCGGTACAATAGTCGGGGTTATTAAGATCTTTTATAATATCTCTCTTGCAGATAACATAAGCATCGGAATTATTGCAGGAGGACTATACCAGAAAATGATCTGCAGCGGAGCAGGACTGATAGTCGGCGTTTTAGCTTATGCCGCATATCACTATATCCATATGAGGATCGACAGGTACATGATCAAACTTCAGGAGTCTCTTATTCTGTTCTTAAAGGTCTTATAAGATGAATATCAGAAGAAGCAAACAGTTTAAGCCGGAGGTAAGTACCTCATCCTTAAATGACATAATGTTCTTTCTACTTCTGTTCTTCCTCATCGTTTCCACCCTGGCAAATCCAAATGTGATCAAAGTCCTTTTACCAAAGTCGAAAAGTGCACAGGAAATCGACAAACAACAGATAAATCTTACTGTTACGGCCGACAGAAAATACTATATCGATCAGAAGGAGGTTCTGTTATCAGAACTTGAGCAGAAGCTTCAGGATCATGTCAGAGGTATTCAAAACCCTACAGTCGTTCTGAGATTTGCCAAAAGTCTTAATATCCAGGACCTGGTCGATGTTCTTGAAGTTGGTGTGAGATTGAATATCAAGATGGTGATGGCCACCGATAAGTCAAATGCACAGCTTTGATAAGCCGTAATTAATATCACAAAACATTATTATTCCATATCTCCCAGGATCTTTCGGCCTGGGAATGAAGCATTTTAATACCTGACAGAATTGTGCATCCCCTCTCCTTTCCCATCTTCAGGAATGATGTCATCCCGGGATTATAGACAAGATCAAAAAGAATATGGCTGCCTCCGAGCAAATCGTAATTCAGATCAGGTTTGCTTTCTGTATCGGGGTGCATTCCCAACGGTGTCGTATTAATTATCAGCCGGTTGTTTTTCAGAATTTCTGAGTTAATGTCAGAATATGTCAGGCAGCCAGATTTTCTCTCTCTTGAAATAAGTGTATAGTGTACATTTATTTTTTTCAGGACATGGCACACCGCCTTTGAACTGCCACCGGTCCCAAGTACAAGAGCATTCTCTACTCCAGGGCTAATGACAGGAATCAAAGTCGCCATTATTCCTGTAATATCACTGTTAAAGCCTGTAAGCTCAATTTTACCTTTTATCCTTTTTATTTTAATGACGTTTACAGCACCGACTTTTTCAGCTTCAGGATCTGTATAGTCAAGGAATTTTATAACAGCGGATTTATATGGTATGGTCACATTCAGCCCTTCAAGATCAGCATCCCTGATTAAACCGGTTATCAGGTTGATGTTAGCAAGGGGATAATTTTCATATGCACACCCCGTTATTTGTTCCCTTGAAAATTTTTCGGTAAAGTATTTCTTTGAGAAGGAGTGCCCCAATGGGTAACCAATGAGTCCGAATTTTCTCATGGCTGCGCGGAGTTTATCCTTTTAGGTTTTCAGGCAGGAACTGGAAGAAAGTATCGCCCCTGAGCCCCTGTCGAAGCGATTCAAGAGCGATTATCTCATTCGGCGCTATGTTTCCGAGGTTTACATTAGCTCCAAAATGTTTAATGAACCATACCTGCTGCGATTTAAGCGGGGCTTCCCAAAGTACGTTATCAAGCTTTACATGTTCTGATATCTCTTTGACAAGGGGCATATTTACAGAACCGTCGTCATTATAAATCCCTACTGTTCCTGATTCACGGGCTTCAGCAATAACTTTTAACGAACCTGCCTCCAGTTCAGCTTTCATCATATCGACCCATTCATCAGGAGAATAAATAATATCTTTTTTCTTTGATCCTACTTCTGAAATAACTGTTCCCCTCCCGGCCAGGATCTTTATATATTCAAGCTTCTTTTTGTGATCAATTTCGTACGAACCATCAGAGACTTCAACGAGATTAATCTCGTATTTATCAATAAATTCAACATACTCATTGAACATATCCCTTATTACAAATGCTTCAAAAAGAGTACCACCGAAGTAAGGAATGCATCCTGCTTTTTTATAAACCTTAAGTTTCTGCTCAAATCCCGGAGTAATGAGCGATGTCCCGAATCCGAGCTTAACGTAGTCGGTATATTCACTGCCAACCGACATAAAATCTTCAGCTTCCCTTATGCTGAGACCTTTATCCATAACCATTGTGAGGCCGTTATTCCTTGGTTTTGGGGGACGGTCAGGAAGGTAAGGAAGTAGATTTTTCATAGACAAATGGGTATGAAGTAAAAAAGATCAGTGAAGGTTATAGTTATCGAGGAGCTTCTTGATCTTGCGGTTAAACAGGTGAACAGGGAAGATATCATGAAAATCCCTGAAAAGCTCCTTGTCAACATCAAGAGCAAGTGATAAATGCCTGTATGACTTTTCCATGGACCCACTATGCATATAATATGAAGCGAGTATGTAGTTTATTCCCGGCAAATCCCCAATTATTTTATAGGCTTTCTCAAGATACGGCAAAGCTTTCGGCACATATCCATCGTAAAGGATCATCCTTCCAAGATCGGTCCACACCTCATTGTAATATGCATCAAGCTTCAAAGCCTCCCTGAAACATCTGAGAGTATCCTTTTTCTCGTTCTTTGCATAGTGTGCCTTTCCCAGCATATACCATATTTCGGGGTTCTCGTCGTCGAGCCTGACAGCTTTACGCAGGAAAATGAGACTGTCATCAGGACTTCCCGATTCAAGGGCTATAATACCCAGTCCGAACCATGGATCAGCGTATTCAGGGGCAAGGTCAATAGCTTCATGATAATATTTCTTTGCAAGAACCAGATCATTTGTTTTTTCGTAGCATTCAGCCAGGTATGTCATTGCCTCAAAATTATCAGGCTCATTTTCAAGGTATTCATGATAAACCGGAATGGCATCAGTATATTTGTCGAGGTTACAGAGGATATTGCCTTTATTAAAAATTGCAAATGTGTTCTGGGAGTTAATAGCAAGCGCATAATCATAAGCTTCCAGGGCTTTTTCATAATTCTCCTGCTTATTGTATATTATTCCCAGATTATACCATGCACTGTCGGAAAAAGGCTCAAGTTCAAGATATTTAAGGTAAAACGAGATGCTGTTTTCAAAATCCTCAGTCTTCTCATAAGCATAGGCAAGGTCGTAGAGATGTGCATAAAAATCGGGTTCGAGGCTTATAAGCTTTTGCAGATAGGGGATCAGGTACTCGTAATAGTTAAGGTTCTGAAGTACTGAAGTTATTGAGAAGAGGATGTTACCGATATCATCAGAATCAAGTGTAAGAGCAAAGTCGAACATCTTCTTTGCACCCTGGATATCGCCAAGAATACCCAGGGCGGTACCCTTTGCAACATAAACCTCATGATTCCCCGGCTCAATATTTTCGAGCTTCTTTAATATTCTGAGAGCCTCAACTGCCCGTCCTTTGTCAAGAAGCACCCTTGCTTTCCTGAGCTGAATTGAAACAGAATTAGGGTGTTGCTCAGAGGCAAGAGTGGCCGCTTCAAAGGCTTTTATCGAATTATTACTCTCAATGTAATAATCAATAATTGACTCAAATTCAATAACATCAAAGAAATAATTTTCATTATTCTTTTTCATCCGTTCAAATTTCTGAACGGCATTTTTTAACTCCTCTTCGTAAAAAAAACTGAATTTGTCGTCTTCCATCACCGTAAAATCTTGATTACAAAAATAATAACATTTTAAATAATCCATTTTCAGCGATTACTATATTATGAACAATTTTAATATTTTTTAAACACCTGAGATACAAGACAATATGTAAAATAATGAATTTTATTTTTTTATTTTTAATTCTGTACGCAACCTATGAACCCTTTTTTCCATCTATTGAGTTAGAAACAAAACACGAAACCGTATATACCTAATTTACCCTAGAATTAACCTAAATTCTACCTTCGAAGAACCGGGCATAAACCCGGTTTTTCATTTTATATTATTTCAAGCCATAATTTTATTATTTCATGAACGTTTAATACTTGTATCCGGTACTTCATCCAACGAAATGAAAAAGCTTTTAACATATTTTTCTGCGGCAGGATTGGCAGCGTTTATTATCGTTGCTTCAATATCCTGCAAAAAGACAGAGAATCCGATTAAATTTCAAAGAGGAACTTTCCCCGATTCCATCATAAATATGACAGATATCAACTCTCCGTATGACGATTACAATCTGGACATTCATGTCCTTTCAGCATCCAGTCCGGTTGTATTTTCAAGCAACAGGGGCAGTACCGGAGGCCAGTTTGATCTCGTATACGGGACCTTTTCGTACCTTTTTAACCAGGAAACAGGGGATTTCGTTCTGAATGGTGCAATTACTGACGATCCTTTCCTGACCAAACTGGTAACTAAAGTAAACACAACCGGAAATGACTTCGGCCCCTATCGGCTCTATAGTCCCCTTGACGGATATGAATACCTGATATTATCCTCGGTCAGCAACGGGAATCTTGATTTTTTCTACACAAAGAATCTGCCCTATTTTGGGACTTCGGTTCCCGACGTTTCAGGCCCGTATCCGGTGAACCTTCTTAATTCAGGCTCGAATGATGCGTACATTTGTTTTGATACCAATCAGGATTCTGCCTATTTTTCATCAGATGCCGATGGAAACTTTGATATTTTCCTCCATAAAAAACCGGCTGAGACACTGATAAGTACCTGGCTTAACCTTGCTTTTTCAGCTTCATCAAAAGTCGATATCCTTAACAGTGAAGGTGATGATAAGTGCCCGTTCATATTCAGGAAATTAATGGTTTTCGCTTCAAACCGCCCCGGAGGTCTTGGCGGATATGATCTTTATTACTCAAAATTCAGTAATGGAAACTGGGGAACGCCGGTTAATTTCGGCCCTGAGATAAACACAGCATCTGATGAATACCGCCCGGTAATGGGTGACCACGAAGAATTTACAAATGCCTTTATGATGTTCTCCTCAAACAGGCCTGGAGGCAAGGGTGGATTTGACCTCTATTTTACAGGAGTCGATATGACGAAATTACTGTAGTTACTGGTTACTGGTCACTGGTTAAGAATAACAGGCAGCTGGCAGCTGACAACAAGTAACATTTCTTATTTATTCCTTACTGCCATTAAAGTATTCCTGAGAAGGGCAACTCTTGTCATTGGGCCCACTCCGCCAGGTACCGGGGTAATGTAGGAACAGAAGGGAGCAACATTGTCAAAATCAACATCTCCTGCAAGCCTCCACCCCTGTTTTGAATCAGATGACTGAAGCCGGGTTGTGCCAACATCAATCACAACGACTCCCTGTTTGACCATATCAGCCTTCAAAAAGCCCGGAGAACCCAGTGCTGCAATAATTATATCAGCCCTTTTTAAATGGTCGATGATGTTTTTTGTCCTCCTGTGAACCACTGTGACTGTGGCATCCATTCCTTTCTGCGAAAGCAGAATGCTTAGAGGGCGGCCAACAATGTTACTGCGCCCAACAATTACACAATCTTTTCCGGAGGTATCTATTTTATACCGACGCAACAGCTCTGCAATTCCATATGGTGTGGCAGGCAGGTACCCGGGCAGTCCGATAACCATCCTGCCTATGTTAACCGGATGAAAACCATCTGCGTCCTTTTCCGGATCAATAGCCTCAATTATCTTATTTTCAGTTATATGGCCCGGAAGCGGCAGCTGAACAATAAAGCCATCGATATCCGGATCTTCGTTAAGCTTATCTATCCTGCCAAGAAGCACGGCTTCAGAAACCGAATCTTCCAATCTTATTAGGGTCGATTTAAACCCCACCTCTGCACAGTCCTTTACCTTATTTCTGACATAGGTTTCGCTTGAACCATTGCTCCCCACAAGTATTGCCGCAAGGTGAGGTATCTTTCTGCCTGATTTTACCCGTCTTGCAACCTCTTCAGCTATTTCAAGCTTTATC
>JBBSAP010000139.1:0-7904 GCA_038252165.1 Bacteroidales bacterium
AACTTGCACCTTATAGCTTGTAACTTACCCAGAACCATTGACTTGGATTTTTTCAGGAACGGTTTCGGGTAACACGGATTTTTTCAAAAAGGGGTAATGCTTATATCCGAGGGCATTATAGATTTCGGTGACTTTAGGTTCAGGACGGCTGCATTTGCGGATAAAAATCTTTTGATCGTTTTTATCCTGCATGGTTACTGTTACAGCTTTTTGGGTATTCATGATACGGACAATATGTGACCAGTCGTGGTTGATGCCTTTGGCCTTTAGTTGATGCCTGATGGTGCAGACCATTTGATAGGCCAACACGGCCAGGTTCAGGTGTGCCATTGAATTTTCATCAGTCTGGTGGTATACCGGGCGCATGTTCAAATCTGTTTTCAGGGTACGAAAAGCGGATTCGACCATTCGGATAGTATTGTAAATATCCCAAAAGTATTTTTCATCGATCTGTTTGACCGATGTACGCAGGAAATAGACCCCTTCGGTTTTACGGGCAGTGGGGATGATTTTTTCCCATTCCAATTTGGTGGCAATGCCATTTTCCGATGTTACCTGCAAGTCGTAGAACCGATGAGCACTGGGGAACTTCTCCTTGAGCCGGCCAATGCGTTCCCAAACTTTTTCAATCTTTTTAGTTCCTCCCTTGCGCTGTATCCCGTACAAGATCTGGTTGAGGCCTTCTTGAAAATGTGTGGTGAAGTTTTCATGCATAGACAATTCCTTGTGTGCTTTTTTTTCGCTTCGAACATAAAGAAGCGAGTCCTCAATACCTGGTTGTTCTGCCATCACCAACTCAATGGAACCTTTGCGTTTATCGGTGATCATCACAGGCTTGTTATCCTTTTTTACCGCCACGTAATCCTTGAACTTGCCACGAGCCACGCACAGATATTCATATCCCTTTGTACGGAGCATCAACAGGTTGTCTTCACTTGCAATCCCGGCATCAATTACCACCAAGGGCTTGTTATCGGTGTGTGAACTACGACTTTTGAGTTCATCAATAGTGGCTTCCAGGGTTGTCGTTTCTCCAATATTGCCATGGTATATTTTGCTGTACTTTACAAAGCCTTCAACGTTGATTACTAAAGCCAGGGTGATCAGTTTGGCATCCTTGCGCTTTTCTTTGCTATTGCCAAACATGGCCAGTTCACTCGATAGTTTGCGGCCTTCAAAATAACTGTTGGTAAGGTCATAGAGGATAATCTTATCCTTTAAGTCAAACAGTTCATTTGTTTTATGCGACAGGTAAGTTTCAATGCGCTCCTGTTCATTGCTGAGCATGCTACTTATATTGTACAATTTATGATGGCTTATCTTGTTGGCATTGATACCCATCAGTTCACAAATCCCGCTATTGTCCTTCATCCATTCGGCAGTGGCATGCTCCGAGGCTGGAAACACGGCCCGGCTGATGATATGTGCCAGGGCAAGATCAAGGTTCTCTCCCTTGAACCCGGCTTGTTCCAAACACTTGCGCATATCAAGCTGCTCAAGCGCCTGCTTGCACAACCATTCACTGCCTATCTCTCTGGCATTCTCTACTGCCACGCTTGCTAAATCAACCGAGTGAAAGGTTTGTACTGCCTCTGGAACAGGAGCCCGGTCCAGTAGCTTCTTTTCAATAATTTGATTGTAAAAGGATTGGGCCAGTGGTTCAATGGCAGGGTTATCAATAGAAAACAGGGATGGTTTACCGGAAACGAGCTGCTCTATTCGATCGGCCAAAAACTTATAATCCTGATAATGTGTTAGTTCGTCTAGACTACCCAGCGAAAGGATATTCCTGTGGCGTATCTTGTCGCCCATGCGATAGCTCATGCACAACCGGTAATAACGGTAGAGCTTACCGGTGTCTTTATCTCTTTTGGGTACTGATTTGATAAACATGCGGTAAACATACAAACAAAGTTTCGAATATAAAAATCGTTTTCGGGGACTACAAAGCACTTTTGAAAAATCTATACTTGATTATCAGGTAGATACAAATTACTGACATGAAAATATTTTTTGTCTTCTTTTATATATCATTGATTAACAAGTATATGCAAAATAAAGTTTTTTTAGCCGCTACCCTGGGGTGCAAGTTGGGTTAATACTATCTTCTTTGTATGATGCTAATATACAAATACTCACATGTTTTTAAAATGACCCCCTTTCCCGTTTCCCCCAAAGGGGAAAGGCTTTGTTTGGTGCTCCTTCCCCCCTGGGGGAAGGTTGGGAAGGGGGTATGAGCTGCAAATACAATTAATATTTTATGCATGATTCCCGATACTCATAAAATATATTTCTTAACTTTATCGAGTCTCATAGCTGCTGCTTACCGTGCTGAATAAGGAAATACCTTTCATTAGGATTGGTTTCCCAATCTGCCTTGGAATTATAGCGGGTCTTTATTATAAACCCGGTACCACATTCCTGGTCATATCTGTAATTGTTATAATCACCGGGTTTTTGATAAGTCTGTTACACAATAAAGGGCTGTTAAATTACCTGTTCGGTGTCCCGCTTACTTACGCATTTTTCCTTTGCGGATTAATGCTTTACACGAATGAAAAAAAGCATTTATCCGATCTGAAACCTGAAACGGGTGAATTTGTTTGCTCAATCTCAGAATATCCTGAAGAAAAGGGAAACAGTTACCGGGTCATAGTCAGGATATATACAAGGCTTACCGGTAACGGTCGGGTTCAGGTAAATGGTTCAATGATGATCTATTTCAGGAAGGATCCATTTATAGGCTCCCTCCTGCCGGGAGATTTTATTAAGATCAGGTGTGAGCCAAAGCCTATTACAAGCAGGGGAAATCCGAATGAGTTTGATTATCGTTTTTATATGGAAAATCAGGGCATTAAGTATTACAGCATGTCAGGGTCAGATGATATTATCATCCATGCGCAGCCCGCGCACAGAAAACTGAGGCACAAAGCACTGATGATAAGGGAACAGATAATAAACATGTATAAACAACGGGGAATCACGGGTGACCGGCTTGCACTTGTTGCAGCAATTACACTTGGACAAAAGAGCATGCTTGATCCTGAACAGAAACAGGTCTTCATAAAAGCCGGAGTAATGCATATAATGGCAGTCTCCGGCTTACATGCCGTAATTATCAGTCTGTTTATTTTCAATTTGCTCTTCTTTTTGAAACGAAAATTTAACTTTCTCAGGATAATAATCACCATCCTGCTTCTTTGGGCTTTTGCCTTTGTGACCGGTCTTACCCCATCGGTTTTAAGAGCGGCAATAATGTTTTCGTTTCTGCAGGCCGGGATGCTGATGAAAAGAAATGTAAACAGCATTAATTCAGTGCTCGCGTCTGCCGTGATCCTTATAATTATCCATCCCCCTGTTCTGTTTGAAGCCGGCTTTCTCCTCTCCTACTCGGCTGTGATCTTCATTATATGTTTTTACCGTGGTTTATACCTTAAATTAACTCTCAGGAGCTGGACATTTGATAAGATCTGGCAGTCAGCAGCCGTGACCATCATTGCACAGGCAGGAACACTCCCTTTGACAATTTCGCTTTTCAACAGGTTCCCGACATGGTTTATTCTTACGAATATTATTATTGTGCCATTATCGTCATTTTTAATAATAGTTGGCTGCCTTGTCCCGTTAACCTATCCTCTTATTTTTATTTCCAGGCCGCTGACTTCATTGCTGAATTTTCTTACTGGACTGACTGAGACGATCACCGAAAAAGCTGCATCCCTCCCATTATCAACAATAGAAAATATTGGCATGGGAACCATCGAATCAGCGCTTCTCTTTTCTTTTATTTTTCTCTTCACGCTCTTTATCCTGAACAGAAAAACGCTTTCAATCCGTTATCCTCTTTTTGCCTTAATGCTTTTCCAGCTGGCAGGGTCTGTAATTAGTATTTCCGACAGGACCTCAGGTGAGCTTATTGTTTATAATGGGATAGGATTATCCCCGGTGGGAATCCGGACCGGGAGAATTCTGAATCTTTATTCAGATACTGATACACTCCTGCCTGAGGTTGCAAAACATTGTGCCATGCGCGGACTTAAAGTAAATCTGATTAAAACAAATTCAGATGTCCATCTTATTCAGGTTGATAAAAAGAGAATTGTAATCTGCAATAACCTATCAACCAATGTCTTGCAAAAAGCAAAACCCGATATTATAATTTTAAAGGGGAAGTATCCGAAGATTGATAAAGGTATTGCTTTCCACGGGCCGGTTGAAGGAGTGATAATGACATCTGAAGTGTCATCAGGATACAGGTTAAAGCTAAATTTCGACGGCATAATTCCGGATACGATTCACTATGTAAGGAATTCGGGGGCTTTCAGAACAAGGTTATGATTCAAATTTTATTATTCGACAATTTATGCATTACTTTGCCATGTTTTTTATCGTTATTCTATGAGAATAATTATCGCAGGAGCTGGTGAAGTTGGTACTCATCTTGCTAAAATGCTTTCCAATGAGAACCATGAGATCATACTTATCGACACAAAGGAAGAGAGCCTTAAGTCAGTGGATTCCTCAATGGATGTTCTCACATATGTGGGTTCCGCCACCTCAATAAATATCCTTCAGGAGCTGCTCCGGAAAAAAACAGATCTTTTTATTGCGGTTACTCACTGGGAAGACACCAATATCACCTCCTCTATTCTCGCCAAAAAGCTTGGGGCAATAAAAACAATAGCCCGGATAGACAATCTTGATTACCTTGAACATTCCACTCTCGAGTTTTTCAAATCACTCGGCATTGATTCCCTTATTTATCCTGAACTGATTGCTGCCCGTGAAGTGCTGGGCCTTCTTCATGAGACAGGTACAACTGAATTCATGGAATTCTGCGGAGGTAAGCTCGCCATGTATGTTCAGAAACTTGATGAGAATGCCCCTATTATTAATAAGAGCCTGGAAGAAATATCAATAACCCATAGTACCGATAAATTCAGAGCTGTTGCAATAAAGCGCAATGATAAAACTATAATACCCAGGGGCAATGAATATTTTCGTCCCGGGGACCTTGTATTCGTCATTTCGACAATCGAAGGTATAGATGAAATGATGATAACATCAGGCAAGGAAAATTTTGAAGCCAAGAGTATCATGATCCTTGGCGGAAGCAGAATCGGAAAACATGTGGCGCTGTACATGCAAAAAACCTGTCAGGTAAAGCTTGTTGATTCCGATCCCGTGAGATGTGAGGCTTTATCAGAAATTCTTGAAAACACCCTTATAATCAATGGCGATTGCAGGAATGTTGATCTCCTGGAACAGGAGGGGATCGGACAGATGGATGCATTCGTTGCGGTTACGGGTAACTCGGAAACCAATGTTCTTTCTTGTCTCCTGGCCAAGAAGCTGGGTGTCAAAAAGACGATTGCCGAGGTTGAGAACATGGAATATATTAACCTGGCTGAAAATATCGGAATTGACACAATTATTAATAAAAAGATCTCAGCTGCAAGCAGGATTTTCCGTCATACAACAAATCCAAATGTGACTCAGGTCAAGTACATGACAGGGACTGAAGCTGAGGTAATCGAATTCAACGTACCTGAAAATGCCAAAATATCAAAAGGCACCCTGAGAAGCCTCGACTTTCCCAGCGATGCAATAGTTGGAGGGGGCACAAGGGATGGAATACCGTTCATTGCAACAGGTGATACCATTATAAAGCCCAATGATAAAGTCGTCGTTTTTACTTTGCCTTCTGCCTACGAAAAGATATCGAAATTTTTCACCTGATCTGTTATGATCAATTTCAGGATTATCGCGAGGGTTTTCAGTCAGGTACTTATTATCGAGGGAATCTTTTTACTAATCTCGGCTGGTGTCTCCCTGATCTACGGAGAATCAGCAGCAGCTCCGTTTCTTTATTCAGCTATTATAACTTTAATAACCGGTATTCTTGTTTTTACACCTCTCCGCAATGAAGAAAAGGTGTACGGGACAAGAGAAGGGTATTTAATACTGACATCTATCTGGATCTTATTCAGTGCATTTGGTTCCCTTCCATATTTGTTCGCTTCATCTGTCGGCAGCTTTACCGATGCATTCTTTGAATCAATTTCAGGTTTTACCACAACCGGTGCTACAATATTCAAAGATATTGAATCGCTTCCGCATGGGATACTTTTCTGGAGAAGCATCACACAATGGCTGGGCGGAATTACAATCATAACTTTATCATTTTATGTCCTCCCGGTTATTAAAAGCCTGAATATCCAGCTTGCCACTACTGAATTTTCAGGTCAGATGACTGACAAGATTCATCCTAAAGCAATTGAAACTACTAAAAGGCTTGTTTCAATCTATATTGCACTGACTCTTGGTGAGGCATTGCTGCTGATTATCGGTAAAATGCCGCCTTTTGATGCAATCTGTCATTCCCTATCCACACTATCGACAGGAGGATTTTCAACGCGGAATAATGGAATAGCAGCTTTTAGTTCCCCTTATATCCGGGCAGTCATAACTCTTTTTATGTTTTTCGCCGGAACAAATCTTGCCCTTGTTTACTTTTCGATCAAAGGCCAGTTCAAAAAAATAATCCGGAATAACGAATTTGTCTTATATGCAGTAATTGCAACCGGTTTTTCACTTCTAATCACATTTTTGATTTTTCATGAATCAGGAAATCCGCTTTCAAAGGCATTGTCAGAGGGATTTTTTAATACAATATCTATTATAACAACAACAGGTTTTTATACTGTAAACTTCAGTCAATGGGGGAACCTGGCATTGATGATCATCTTCATCCTTATGTTCACAGGTGGCATGGCCGGATCGGCCAGCGGAGGTATCAAGATAATAAGACTCATGATAATAGCTAAGAACGCACGAAATGAGTCACGACAACTGATCCATCCTTATGCATATCTGCCTGTCAGTATCGAACGGAAAAGAGTACAGCAAAGTATCGTATACAACCTTCTGATATTTATCATTATATATTCCATAACACTCTGTGCAGGGGCGCTTATAATATCTCTTCTCGACTATGATGTCATCACATCATTCAGCACAGCGGCATCAATGATTGGTAACATAGGTCCGGGATTAGGAACTTTTGGTCCCTTTACAACATATGCTGATCTTCCTTCAACAGGAAAATGGGTTCTTTGCACGCTTATGCTCCTGGGACGTCTTGAGTTGCTGACAGTCATCGTTTTGTTCACGAGGAGTTTCTACAGGAAATGATGATTTGCTTAGATCTCCCAGTCAGTTCCGCAATCCATAATTCGAAATTATAATTCCAGAATTCCCAGGCCCTGCCTGACTATTATTATCTCCCCTGATGTGCAATCAACAATTGTTGAAGCCTCATTCCTGCCATAGCCGCCATTAATTACGATTTCCGCCACGTCGCGGTACTTTTCATATATCAATTCAGGATCGGTAGTGTACTCGATTAACTCATCAGGATCGTGAATTGAAGTTGTAATAATCGGGCGGCCAAGCTCTTTAACAAGTTCACGTACAATGGTATTATCGGGAATTCTGATCCCGACCGTTTTCTTTTTATTTTTGAATAATTTTGGGATCTGGCTATTTGCCTGAACAATGAATGTAAATGGTCCCGGCAAATTTCTTTTTAGGAGCTTAAATATTGAATTGTCTCTGATCACAGTGTATTCCGAGAGCTGGCTCATATCATGAAAAATAAGAGACATATCCGGATTTTGAGGATTCATTCCCTTCATCCGGGCAATTTTTTCGATCGATTTATTGGCCTTAATATCACAACCGATAGCATAAACCGTATCGGTAGGGTAAATAATGATACCACCTCCCTCAAGAACATCAGCCACAGTTCTGATGCGGTCCTGGTTAGGATTTTCGGGATAGATTCTAAGAAGCATTATATATTAAAAAAAGGGTAAGCTCCTTACATCGCACCGCTACAACTG
>JBBSAP010000140.1:0-7859 GCA_038252165.1 Bacteroidales bacterium
ATAACGGGGATTTAAAACGCTACCATCAAATTGAAGATTTCGATACCACCTTTCTGTGTTGTTGATTTGGCGAGCGATTCCCGAGGTGCGTTTGTTGATTATTCCCTTGCGGTTTTTCAATTTCAGTTTTTAATGTAAACCGCGCAACAGTTTCCGGAGTAATTTATACCACTGATCCCGGGGTATAATGTACCAGTTATCCTGTTGATTATTAGCAGTATTGGAGCAAAAAAAGGCATCAACCCATGTCAATGCCTTCACTTTTTGAGACTTGAACCGGCTACTAACCTGATTGTTTGGTTTCTGCAGCTTCCTTGTTTTTTCCATACTTCTTCTGCAGGAGTTCTCCCTGATATTGCCGATAACTGGGTCCATTGATCCTTACGATGATCGAGTGATGGAAGATTCTATCCAGGATAGCCCGTGTGGTTACCGGATCTCCCAGGAAATCAGACCAGTCTTCTTCTTCAACATTGGAGGTAAAGATCAGGGATTTGTTCTCCTTATATCGTTGGTCTATCACCTTAAAGAGCAAATGTGCTTCTTTGGTTACCTGCAACTCAAGGCGGTCATGTCCCATTTCATCGATAACCAGCAGTTCGGGATTGATGTATTTTCTGATTCTTCTCTCCAGGGTATTCTCAAAGACCCCGGCATTAAGATCACTGATCAGCCCGCTCAGGGTGGTATAATAGGTTCGGTACTCCTGTCTGCAGGCTTTCAGCGCCAGGCTCTGAGCGAGATGAGATTTTCCGGTACCATTATAACCTACAAACAATACAGAGGCATTCTGCCCCATAAAATCCAGGTTCGCCAGATCCATTACCAGGCGACGATCCAGATTAGGTTGGAAGTCAAAATCAAAGCTCTCAAGCATCTTTAGCGGCTCGGGAAGCTTGCTTTTCTTCACCAGGTAATCTATATGACACTGCCTTTTTACTGCAGCCTCTGCCTGGATGATATCGCAAATAAACTCATAATACCCGGGATTTTCCTTTCCTGCCTTTTCAACCATTACACGGTATTGCTCTGCCAGATGCTTCATTCCAAGATAGTGACATGATCGTATAAACTCTTTCTGCAACTTGCCGGTAGGATTTAACTTCTCATTACTGCTCATAGTCATCGTTTTTTCTGGGTTTGATCGATAGCTTGACAGGATAGCGGGGTTCGGAGTTGTGATCCAAAAAACCTTCGATGGTGGCCGCATCATAGACTTTGAACCGCTCTGCACGGCGCACGGCCAGCACAATATCCTCCACACGGTAGTTCACCTTCAGGGCCAGCAGTTTTCTTAGGTGATAGCCCCATGATGCTTTCTTATGCCACATGAGCTGTTGGATGTAGTCGTTCATATCCGGGGCAAAAGCCTCCAGGCGCGTAATAACATCCTTTATAGCAGGTCCGTTACTCTTGCTTTTTTTCTGCCTCTCGCCCACATACCGACCCTCTTGCCCTTTCTGAGCCAGAGGATGCACCACGAGCTCTACCCCGTCGGGTGAGTAAACGATCAGTTCATCATCGGTAATACGTACCGGGCAGACCTCGAACATGTATTTCCGTGATACCACGTACTGATAGCCCTTCCACTGCACGCATGACTCCTGGTTGACCGCAAGATGGGTCAGATGTGCAGTATCGTAATGATGCATGGGAAGCAGTTGTAAACAAGGGTGCTCATCGGTGAAGAGATCAATGGGCCGTTTTTTTGTCGTACCATGGATGCGAAGATCATTAACCTCATTAAGCCACTTCTCTAATTGATCCTTCAGATCATCCGGGTCTCTGAAGCTGCGACCGTTTAAAAAGCTGCGCTCCAGGTAATAAAATGGCCGCTCGATCTTCAAATTTTCTGTAGGCTTACCAGGTGTGATCGATTGCGGAGTGAAGCGGTAATGAGTTGCAAACTCCAGATATTTGCGGTTGAACACTGCCCGCCCCATCTCATAGCGGTCCACACAAGCCTTCTGGTTATCACTCTTGATCTCCCGTGGTACTCCGTCGAAGTAGATGAAGGCTGCCACTAACTCCCGTAACAGGGTCCCCTGCTTCTTGTCACTGGCCACAGCGATGTATTGCCTCCTTGAGTAACAAAGGATATAACTGAAGAAAGTTATCCGCTCTGATGCCCCGGTGGATGTAAAGGTGATTGTGTAATCACTCCAGTCATGGGCCGCACGCTGACCTGGTAGCGTTTCTACCATGGTCAACGGTGTTTTTGATACCACCTCACGCATCCGCTTCAAAAAGTCACGCACGATGGTGATCTCACCATCAAAACCCTTTTCACGGAGACACTCAAAAACCCGCTGTGCCGTGATATCAGGGTAGCGCTCGAGTAAATCACCGATATAACTCTTATGACTATCGAGCTTACTGACCCGATGTTTTCGCTGTTTTATCCGCTGCTCGGGGGTGGTGTCACGTAAAACCTGTTTTGATGCCAGTATCCGGTCCACGCGTCTACGCGAGATGCGAAGCTCACGCGAGATCCGCCGAACCGACCAGCCCATGGCATAAAGGGTTACAACCTTGTTGTCTGTCTGCTCGTCTTTCATCCTATTTTTCGCATTAGGTGATTTGTAATCTTTTGCCTGCTTCTGATAATGTATCCGCCTGAGACAATACCACCGTCAAAAAAGGATATATGATCGCCATTTCGCTTTGCGCTAACTCATCAAGACAACCCTCTCCCAGAATGGGAAGCACCTTGTTAAGTTGGTGATGCAGATTTATGACCGAGTGCATCAACTCATTGCCATAACCACTCAGCCTGCTGTCATAGGGATCCTCTGGCAGATATCTCTGATACCATATGATATGTTCGGGCTGGGCAAGTATCTGCCGTTGCTTATCGGCATCCTTAGCCTCAAGATAAGCTGTAATTAACCGGTCACTCAGGCGGCTTGACAGATGATATTCACTGATTACGCGGGCAACGGCTATCTGATTGCCCCGGGGCAACCGGATCAGGGCCCGGGCATGTCTGCTGGTTAATGTGCCCATCCGTATCTCTGAGGCAACCTCCTGATCTAATTTGCCAATCAGCGACAGACGACGACTAACCCACGTGGGACTGTGACCTGTTTGCATGGCCAGCTGCCGTTGATCCAGATTATATCTCTCGAGTAAATCCTTTAATATCATCGCCTCTTCCCATACCTCCATCCTCTGGTTGGTACGGTTATAACTCAGCAGCATAATCCTGGCCTGACGCTCATCTACTTCAAACAACCGGCACTCAAGGCTATCTATCAGCAGGTTCTCAGCAGAGTACAGCCTCTTGAACCCATCGATCAACTGGATGCCTCCCTCATATACTCGGGCTATAACCGGCTGTAACTGCCCGTGAACCTTCATTGACTGCTCTATCCCGGAGATACGATCCTGGTTTATCAACCGCATTGAGGACAGCGAAAGATCAAATTCTCTAATACCTATTTCTTCAAGTCTGGTGTGCACCGCATCTTGGCTTTGATGACCGCAAAAGTAAAAGGTCATTATGGCCCTTGCAATCGGGTCTGTATTTACAATCAACCCGTACTGGCCGATAAAAACGCCTGTAATCCAGCCACGGTGCGCAATTGAACCACAAACGCGTCTGTATTTACAATCTTTCCCTCTTTTGTTATAGGCATCAACGCATAAGCCCCGTCAATGCCACTCTTGGGATATAACGCGTCTGTATTTACAATCATTGACACTGGTTCTCTCCGGCGCCTTTTGTTACGGGAAGCCTGAAGCTCACGGTTACGATCTGAATACCCGGGATGACTCTTGCGGTAATCAGCTTGATAGGCATGCCCCCGGCGCCTGCTGTAACAGGCCTTCTGGCTCTGTAGGCGCTTCTCGCGATGCACTTTGCTAGTCTGATACTCCTTTTTGCCCCAGGCATTCTTACGGGCTTGCTGGCATGATTTGGCCAGGCAATACTTCTGCGGCTTCTTTAGACGGGGATTACGTGGTAAGACCTTACCACAATGATGGCAGATGAATAGTCCAGGCATTGATCTTTTTTTTCAATACCTGAAAGTTGTTCGATTTTATCGGATTACTCAGGTGGTAGCACTATTTACCATGGAGTGGTAGCGGTTGTAACCCTCATTAAAAACATTGGAAATATCCTGTATAATGTAGATCAGATTGATCAGATAAGGCAGAAACAGACTAAGATTGAGGTAAATATCAAAGAAACAAATTTATATGCTCCCTTTGATTATAAAATTGATAAGTACGAAACTATTTCGAGGATTCTGATCCATGATACACACCGTAATTCTCTGATAATTGATGACATTGAGAAAAATATTGGCCGATTCAAAACATTTTTAATTCTTACAGAACGAAAAGCACACGTTGATATCCTGAACCTTTATCTAAAAGAAAAATATGAAACGATTACTATCCATGGTGAAGACTCCGAAAGTTCCAGGAAAAGTAAATTTGAACAATTAAAACAAGGACATTACAAAATTATTATTTCAACCGGTCAATTTTTTGGTGAGGGGATTGATCTGAATAATTTGGAATGTCTGATCATAGCATATCCCTTTGCTTTTGAAGGAAAGTTAATCCAGTATATCGGACGAATACAGCATTCAGGAAATCCTCCGGTTATTTTTGATTACCGTGACTCAAAAATTGATTACTTTGAAAAAATGTTCAAACAGAGGAACCGATATTATAAAAAACTTACAAAAGAAGTAAATGTCTGAAGATCAAAATATTGAATAAAAGGAATCTTGGAGAGATGAATTTTGAATATCCGAAAGATGCGGTTCGTGAAGCTCTGCTGAATGCAATTGCGCACAAAGACTATTCGGGAGGTGTTCCCATTCAGATTAGCGTTTACGTCGATAAAATCATTTTTTGGAACGAAGGGCAATTACCTGAAAATTGGACAATTGAAAACCTCTTAGCCAAGCATCCATCAATACCATATAATCCTGATATAGCTAACGCACTTTTCAGAAGTGGCTACATTGAATCATGGGGTCGTGGAACTTTGAAAATGATTAAAGAATGTATTAAGGCTGGGATACCTCAACCATTATACTATTACGATATGTCAGGTTTTTTGTGGAATTTAGAAAAAAAATATTCAGCGAGAATAATCTTAAATTACTTGGATTAAATGATAGACAGAAGAGAGCAATTTTGTTTGTAAAAGAAAGAGGCAAAATTTCTAATAGCGACTATCAGGAGTTAAACAATGTATCCAAAGCTACAGCTACAAGAGATTTATCAGAGCTTGTTGAGAAATTTGAAATTTTAAAAAGAGAAGGTGATATTGGTGCCGGGACTACATATTTATTAATTGGCTCATAATTGGCTCAATTGGCTCATAATTGGCTCAAACGATTAATATAACAAGACAACGACATCGTGCCGAGACAAATAAATAAGGCCTGGCCCATAACACTGACGGTAGTGTTAATAAACTTGTCACGGTTTCTGCGCTTTAACACATGACAGATTCGAAACTGGTGATTAATCCAGTCTACAAAACAACCGACATCGAAACATGGACAGTTTTAAAATTTGCCCGAAATGCTGCCTATCTACCGGTCCCGATAGCTATCGGGATTTGCAAAAACCATTTTCTTGATCTATCCTTAAAGAATCGTACTTATAATTAAAATTGGACTTTTTTTGATGTTAATAAATTAACATAACTTTGAATATTACTATAACTCTTGAAATATATTGATATGAAACTGAAATTATTTTATATCAGTCTGATTGCCTGCACCAGTTTACTTTCCTGTGAAAAAGAAAAGGAATTACCAATAGAAAATGAAAACATGCCTTTGCTTTGGAAAGAAATTTTTGCAGAGGATTTGTATTTTGAATATACTTATAATGAAGCAAATCTTCTTTATGAAAGGAAGACCAAATGGTCATATACAGCCTATTCTTACAATGATGACCATCAAATAGTTTCTTATGATATGTATGATGACATGCGCATAGCCAGCAGCGACTGGTCTACACTTCAGGCAGCGATGAATAGAACTGATTGGGTTACCCCGGAGAATACAGAAATTTCTGGCAGAGGAACTTATTCATATAATCATAATAAGTTGACAAAAATTACAGTAACAAGACTTCCAGGTGGTACCTCTCATTACGTCATGTTTGATTATGATAATAATGGAAGGATATCAAAGCAAACCTACTATTCTAACAATCAAGCAAGTGGTTTCCTGGAATATGACTATGACGAAAGAGGCAACTTAATTCTGGTAACACACAAAGATTTAGTTAATGGGAGTCCAGTAGTAAGTGTGACAGAACAGTACGAATTTGATGACAAGAATAACCCGTACAAAGCATTTAAGCGACTTCTGCAACCTGGAGTATATACCAATGAAAACAATATAATAAAGAAAACCATGACCCTTTTCTTTGATGCTCCGGGAGTCGATAAAATTCAGGTAACAGAATCAACATATGAATATAATACGCAGGATTATCCAGTAAAAAAAGACAACACTATTAAGTTTGAGTATAAATGATCCAATATTTAATTTGCCACAGATTTTTATAAAGAAAAACTTGCGAATTCTTAAAAAAGTCATAAACACGAAGACAACTTCTTTATCACTTACATCTTCTTTTATATTCACGGTTCTTGCACACGCCCTTCGCTCCGCTCAGGGCTTCTGGCTAAAGTGTCAGCCCCGAGTACTCGGGGTGCCCGGATGCTGCGTTGGGTAACACGCCACCCCTGCAATCTGACATAACATGTCGGGACTTAACGCTCGGCCCTCCATATTGCCAAGCCGTCAGGCGCAACCAAAGGCGGAGTGATCTGAATATCAACCATTAATGTTTACGAATGACATAGTTCCTTAATAACGCAAATCATGAAGACAGAAATTATTTCCTTTAACCTTGGTTTGACAAGTTGCCATTTAATCATTGGCAAAGAAATAGTAATGATTGACGGTGGCATGCCAAATAAATTAAAACTTTTTAAGAAAGTCCTGTCAAAACATAAAATTGATCCAGCCCAGATTAAACTCATAGTCCTTACCCATTCACATTTCGATCACGCTGGTTCTGCAAGCGAAATCCGTGATTTGACTGGGGCTAAGATCGCAATTCATGAAAGTGAGAGAGATTGTGTTGAGCATGACAAAGTGATAATTCCAAAAGGCGTCAATTTCAGAGGTAAAATTACACAACCCTTAATCTTTACTTTTAAGATACCTTTCCCAAAGTTTACTCCTGATATCCTCCTTAATAATGAACCATATCCACTTGCTGAATTTGGAATAGACGGACAAATTATTCATACGCCGGGACATACAATTGGTTCTGTTAGTGTAATATTGAATTCGGGAGAAGCATTTGTGGGTTGTATGGCACATAATGGATTCCCTTTCAGATTTAAGCCTGGATTACCAATTTACGCTCAAGATATTAATTCAATAAAAGAAAACTGGAAAACTCTTATCGACAAAGGTATCTCTTTTGTCTATCCCGGGCATGGCAAAGCTTTTCCAATCGAAGTAATTAAAAATCAATTGAACTACCACTCAACCAATTAATCGAGTTCATAGAATCAATACTACTATTTAAAACAAAAAAGGGCTCCGCCCAACACGGACAATGCCAGACTGATTCACAGAAGCGAATACGCAGAATACTACGAAAGAAACCGGATCAATACCCGTGAGAAGGAGCATCTTTATAAACGCCGCCAGGCAATCGTTGAACACCCTTATGGAACTATAAAAAGGCAATGGGGATTTAGCTATGTCCTGACAAAGAAGGGAATGGACAGGGCTGGTTCTGATGTTGGGTTTATGTTCATTGCATATAACCTGCGGAGGATTGGTAATATTTTAACA
>JBBSAP010000141.1:0-7765 GCA_038252165.1 Bacteroidales bacterium
AGGCTGAAATTAATAACATGAGTAAGGTCATCCACATCGAGCCCTCGTGCTGCAACATCAGTCGCTACAAGCATATGCAGGTTCCTGAGTCTGAATTTCTGCATTACAGCATCGCGCTGTGCCTGCGAAAGATCGCCATGCAGTGCATCAGCATTATAACCGTCGTTTATCAGTTTTGATGCAACCTCCTGGGTCTCCTTGCGGGTGCGGCAAAATACTATTGCATAAATATCAGGTTCAAAGTCAGCAATGCGTTTCAACACCTTGTATTTATCCCTGGCATGCACAATATAATATGCATGGCTTACATTTTCGGCAGATGAATTTTTTGTTCCGATAGTTATTTCGACAGGATTGTTCATGTATTTCCTGGCAATTGAAGCTATTTCAGACGACATAGTAGCAGAGAATAAAAGAGTTCTTCTTCCTGCAGGGACCTCTTCCAATATCTCATTTATGCTGTCAAGAAATCCCATGTTCAGCATTTCGTCAGCTTCATCAAGGATTACTGTTCTGACATTATTCAGCCGGGCTGCTCCCCGGCCTATCAGATCAATAAGCCTTCCGGGTGTGGCAACGATAATGTGTGCACCTTTTTTCAATCCCCGTATCTGAGTATCAATGCTTGCGCCTCCGTATACGGCAAGAATTCTTAAACTGCCGGTATATTTGGAATAATCTGCAAGGTCCCCTGTGATCTGTATGCAAAGCTCACGGGTGGGGCACAGAATAAGTGCCTGTGTGCTGTTTATTTCGGTATCCGTTGCCTGAACCAGTGGCAGGCCGAAGGCTGCTGTCTTTCCTGTTCCTGTCTGTGCAAGGGCGATTATATCACTTTCATCCCCAAGCATATGCGGTATCACTTTTGATTGTACCGGCAGAGGCTGTTCAAATCCAAGTTCCTGAATTGCTTTCAGAATACCGGGAGTGAATCCCATTTCTTCAAAATTTATCATTAAAATGTTTTATGATGTGGTTCCGGGAGCGATGGATTTGTTATCCCGGCTGAAATGAACTCAAATACAGACTGGGCAAAATGTCTGACAACGCTTTGTGGAAATCACTTTGTTATTCGGGGGGCAAATGTAATCAAATTATTTTGATTATATCATTCTTCCTTAAATAGTTTGACATTCAGGGCTGATGGTCCTTTGGGTCCCTTTCCTATTTCAAAAACCACGATATTATTTTCCTTTATTGATTCCAGAAGGTTATTCGCATGAACAAAAACACTCTGATTTGATGTTAGATCGCGGATAAAACCAAATCCTTTCGAGTCATTAAAGAAGGTTACTACGCCCTTTCGTACAAAGTCAGGTGCACCTTCAGGATTGTTCCTGGTTATTTTAAGTTCAATATTTTCTGCAACAACAATTGTTTTCTTATCAGGATCGGGAGGAGTAGATGTGATCTTCCCAAATTCGTCAACATAGGCAATCATGTCATCAAAACTGCTCCTTTTTCCGTCGGTTTTTTTCCTTGCCCGTTTTTGCTCCTTTTCTTTCCTCTTTTTTTCATTCTTGCTTCTTACTTCCTTCTTTCCAAATGTTTCCTGCGATCTTCCCATATGTTTAGTTTAGTCTGGCAAAGGTATACAAAAACACGGGAATATCATTCTTTTTCTTTTGTATAGTAGTGGAATCAGTTTAATGACTATCTGGAACCATGAGTAAAACAGGTAATGAAATAATTCGCTTCATTATAATCACTTTAATTTTTTATATATCAAATTGAGATTCCTCATCCCGAGGACTCGGGATTCGGAATGACAATGTGTTTTTCAAGTGGGGTGAATCAGAGGCGATTCGCTCATGCGAATCGCACAGAAAAAATCAACATGTACATGGTCGCAGGATAAGGCTTCGCTGAAGATCATCTCCAAAATGTCAATCGGCGACGGGGATATGACAATCACGGAGGTTTATAAAATGGATGGGAGCAATATGGTCATTGAATCTTCAGCATCATCATCTTATGGTGACCTGAATGAGACAATGGTTTATGATAAAAGATAGCAATAAATATTTCAGGGCAGATACTGCCTTTTACTGATTGATCCCGGAAACAACCAGCAACCAGCAACAAGCAATCAGCAACATATTGTATGTTATCCCAGTAATTGTTTTACTTTTGCTGAGATCTCCTTGCCGTCGGCTTTTCCGGCAAGCTCTTTCACGGCTGCACCCATGACTTTGCCGAGATCGGAAGGTGCTTTTGCGCCGACACGATCAATGATAGTCCTGATGATTTTTGTAAGCTCATCCTCACTCATCTTTGCTGGCAGGTATTTTTCAAGAACATCCGCTTCGATAGTCTCCTTTTCATACAGTTCGGGTCTGTTATTTTGTCTGTAAATTTCTGCGGATTCCCTTCTCTGTTTTACCAGCTTCTGAATGATCTTAATCTCTTCTTCAGCAGTCAGCACGCTGTGAGATCCTTTTTCGGAGTGGGCGAGGAGAAAGGCAGTTTTTGCTGCTCTTATTGCCTCGAGCGTTACTTTATCTTTGGCTTTCATTGCATTTATAAGATCGCTGGCAATTTTCTCTGTAAGTGACATGGTCTGATAATAGTGGTTTACTATATATTTGAAAGATTTGTAAAGATACAGATTAATGTTGCGGGTTCCTTGTTGCCGTTGCCGGGTGTTATTTAGAGAATTGTAATTCTGTAAGAGATTTGTAGAGGCCGTTCTCATTAGCAATCAGTTCGGCATGAGTGCCCTGTTCGACAATCCTGCCGCTTTCGAGCACTATAATCTTGTCAGCCTTGCGGACAGTTGCCAGCCGGTGCGCAATTACCACGGATGTACGACCCTGCATGAGCTTTTCAAGAGCTTCCTGAACAAGTCTTTCTGATTCCGAATCAAGTGATGAGGTGGCTTCGTCAAGAATGAGTATTGTCGGGTTTTTCAGTACAGCCCTGGCTATTGCAATACGCTGACGCTGACCTCCTGAGAGCTGTACACCACGTTCGCCGACAACGGTTTCCAGTTTTTCCGGAAATGACCTTATGAAATCCCATGCATTTGCCTGGATGGCAGCATCAATTATCTCCTGTTCGTCAGAACCCGGTTTGCCGTAGGCAATATTTTCCCTGACAGTGCCTCCAAACAGGAAAACGTCCTGCATTACAATTGCCATTTGCCTGCGTATTGATGTAATCGGGAAGCTACGACTGTCGCGGCCGTCAAAAAGGATCATTCCGCTTGTTGGTTCATAGAACTTAAGCAGGAGAGATACCAGAGTTGATTTTCCCGCACCGCTTGGTCCGACAAGGGCAATCTGTTGTCCGGGCTCGATGCTGATAGTGACATTTTTTAATACTGCAATTTCATCGCGTGAAGGATAATTGAAATCTACATGATTAAAGGCAATTTTCCCGTGAAGCAGACTGGAGGGATCAGGTACATAAGTCTCGTCAAGCTTTTCAGTTGACTCATCAAGAATAAGCAGGAGCTTTTCGGCAGCACCTATGGTCCTTTGCAGCCTGGTGTAAACACTTGCCATGCCGGCTATGTTTCCTGCTATGAAACCAGAATAGATAACGAATGAAAATAGTTGTCCTGCCTCCATCTGGCCCTTTGCAATAAGTATTGCACCACGCCATATCACCAGTCCCATGGCAATGAAAAAACCAAGAACAATAAAAGAAAGAGCCGCCTGGTATTTTCCTCCCTTGATCCCTACTTTGGCCACTTCATTGGTTTTTTCGCGGTAACGATTTATCTCAAATAATTCATTTGTAAAGGCTTTCACATTCTGAATCCCCTGAAGTGTCTCTTCCACAATTGTATTTGACTCGGCAACAAACGACTGGGCTTTCTTGGAATACCTTCTGACAGCCCGGCCTGCAAAAAAGGCTGAAAGTGCCATGGGGGGAACCACGGCAAGCATGAATAATGTCAGCTGGAAAGAGCTTATCATCATTAGGGTTATCGCTCCGGTGATGATCAGGATTTGTGAAAGAAGATCAGCAAGGGTTTCAGTCAATGAATGCTGTAGGATTGAGATATCGGCAGAGATCCTGCTGTTGAGTTCACCCACTCTTCTTTCGGAAAAAAATGACATGGGCAGTTTGATGAGGTGACCATAAATGTGCTGCCTAATGGAAGCCAGTGTTTTTTCGGTTACCAGAACAAAAATCCTGGTGCGGAAATAAGAAAAAACTGCCTGAACGATCACTATTGCCAGCAGTATTAAACCCGTCCTGCTGATCTCGCTTATTATCTTGCCCTTGTTTGCCATATCCACCATGTTCCCAAGGTATTTTGGGAACATAAGGCTTGCTCCGCTCGATATCAGCAAGAAAAACATTCCAAGTGCAAATTTCCAGCGGTAAGGCTTTAAAAACCTGTATAACTTCAACAATTCCTTAAAACCGCTTCCTGCTTTTTTCTTCTCCTCATCAGGCATCCTAACAAAGTTTTATTCAGAACTTGCAAATATCCTGATATTGATGATTGGTCGTTCTGATTTGCAGTTATTTTTTAAAAATGCTACATCCCTTCCTAACCTTTTTAACGGGGCGAATTTACCAGCTTCGTGTTTTACAATAGAGTAGTTTTCTCCTGCACCACGGACAATAGAAAAAGTCTTTCCGTAATTCTGGAAAGACTTCTCCCCCTAATTGAACCTACTACTAATTCTAACCCGAAAAAAACATAATCTTGATAGAATATATTGTTAATAACCCTTTATTATGCAAGAGATTTACAGTCCTCCAATCCTATAGTTTCTTCAAATTCCCTTATGAACATCATATAGAATGGTAAATATTGTTCCTGTTCAAAATAATTATTAATCTCGTCAATATTTACCGGAATGTCTTCAAAGTGTTTGTCAGCAGAGCCTTTCTTAATTTCAGATTTTGTAAAATCGATGCGTTCACCGTTAATCCGGTTATAGAAATGCCAGCTTTTTCTTTTACGTGTTTTCAAAATTTCACCACCAAAAATGTCAAATATCAACTGTGAGATCACGCTGCTCTGCTCAACTGCAGATTTATCCGGATTCAAGCCTGGATTATTTTCTGATCTCCGGGCCCGGTTCATTGCTGTCTGAATAACCCTGCTGTTAATCATGTTATTTTTCTTCCTTGTTTAAACGATTCCTGTACTATAAATGATTTTTTATACTGTTAATTTGAGTTTGTTATCAATGAGCTTTCAGGCAGAAAGGTAAAAAAATGGATAGAAAAAGTGTTACAGAATTCTGGCAAAATGTTACAAGATTCACAGATAATAAATGTATCAGAATCGTCCTGCAGAGAAACTTCACAGTTAAACCTTCCAATCTACGTATTAATATTTTTCATTACGATTTTTATTAGTCAGAAATTGCTATATTTGAATGACTTACCAGCGATTTGGTTATTCCCGGGGAGTTTCTGAATTCATGAAGCATCAAATTTTTCCTGCCATGTTTAGTACCGGCTGTTTACACCTATGATAGTGCACTTTCCGGTTGCACTTATTATTGTTGGTTTTACCGCGTATTTTCAGCAGGGTTTTTAGAAGGGGAAGTGTTTATAATTTCCCGATTAATCAATTACCTTGCCGTATAATTATTCAATCCTTTTTAAATCTGATTTTCCTGACTTTTATGAAAAAACAGCGGACAATATTTCAACAGATGAAATTTGAACACCGTAAAAAAAAAGTTGTTCCAATGTCTCAATTCCTGATAAGGGTGGGGCGCTACGGATTAGTTTCCCTTATGCTGATTTTATTTTCGGTAGGTATGGGAAGTGTTGGATATCATCATTTTGGACGATTAAATTGGTTGGATAGTTTCCATATGTCCAGCATGATTCTGACAGGAATGGGCCCAGTTGCAGAAATGAAAACAGATGGTGCAAAAATATTTTCTTCATTTTTTGCCTTATACAGCGGAGTTGCCTTTTTAAGCATAACAGCGGTTTTCTTTGCTCCCATCGTACACAGATTCTTGCACATTTTACATGTTGAAAGCGACGAGCCAAACCTGAAAAATAAACAATAGCAAACAGATAGACGGTATCATTTGACCCGGCAGCAGGACTGAGGACACTGCTATTTTACTTCCGCTTTTGGCTTCATAGATTCAGCCCATTTACAGATTAATTCGATTTGTTCTTTGGACGGAATAAGTTCAGGATTTGATTTCCTTGCTGATTTTGGCGGCATTTTCCCTTCAGTCAGTTCAGAACAGATACCGGAAGCCTTTTTTGCTTTTTCAGCAGCATTATATTCAGCCCATATTGAAAAATTCAGCTTTGCAGTAGCTAATATCCTGCCATTGATCCCATGACAGTTTAAACATGAAGCCTGAAATATTTTATTAATATTCTCAGGTATCGGAGATGGCTGCTCTTTCAGATCCTGGCATGAGATGTTCTGTACGGAAGCTAACATAAATATTACAGCCATTTGCCATAACAGGTTTTTGTAACGGAAAATATTTTTCATGATTTTCTTTTGATTTGTTATAAATAAAGGTAATTAATTATCAGGTGATTCCTATAATATGAACATTTTATGCTGAATTTTAATTAAGCGTTATGGGACCAGAATGACCCGGGCTTAAATATAGTCGAATATCTTTTCGATGATTTCCAGACCGACGCTCTTTCCGGTTCCTTCATACTCCAGATTGTTGTATTTATTGAATAATTGCAGGTGGATTTCTGAATCAATGCTTTCTTTTATTCTTCTGGACATCTCCCCGGATACAGGAGCTCTGAGTTCTCCGAACGAGTTTTTAATAACCCTTATTTTCAGGATGTTTTGGCTGTTTCTGACGCTGATCTCTATTGTATCCTTATTATGGGTAATCTTCGAAACGTTCGATTTGTTATAAGTGCTGAACAGATAGAACTTTTTATTGAGATAGAGAAAAGAAATGAATCCGATAAAATACCTTCCCATCCAGGGTATTTTAGCTATTGAAAATGAAAAGGAAGTGTTGTGCTCTTCGAAATTATTGCTTTGTATCCATATCCAGGCTTCAGGAAATGAACCCCCCCAGTCCTTTTCAATATATCCTTTCCCTCCGTCGAATTCAATTACATTACTATTAACCGAAATCCTTCCCCGGAGATCATGATTTACTGATATTATGCCATGATTGCATTCCATGAACGGAATAAAGGAATACCAACCCATAATCCCGGGGGAGAAAACACTTTTGGGGTACTTCACAATATTACTGAAATTAATCTGTCCGGTAATTTGTATACTTTCCCCCTGGATGTTAAGGGATATATTATTCCCGGTAAAAACAGACGGACCTATTTTTAAATAAAGGCTCCTTTTATCCCAGATGAACTCATCAAGAGGGTATCTTATGTAATCAGTGCTGCGGGCAAATCCATTCATGACCTGAATGAATGCATGAGGATCATTTTCAACTAATGAAACTCCGGGAATAAATGAGAAAGTATAAGACTGATCCTGTGTGACCTGTTTAAAATACCAGCCTTCAAAATAGTGCTGCTTTTTCAGATTGCCCTGGAAAACTTCGGGCTGAAACAGACGCCGGAACATTGATATAAATATGTCAGTGAATTTTTCTGAGGAATGGGTTACTTTGTCAAACCAGAAATATTAAACATCGATAAAAGACATTTCCGGTCATCTCCGACAACTACCCCTTCCATATAAACAGAGCATAGGAGCTTCCCGTTATAGCCTAGCATTATTTCGCAGGATTCTTTTTTATTAGTGGTAAAAACCTTACTGAAGAATTTGTTAAACACCGATTGTGAACTTTCAGAGATAAATAACTTG
>JBBSAP010000142.1:0-7709 GCA_038252165.1 Bacteroidales bacterium
GCAATAATTTTGTGTTTATTAATTAATTTTTGTCGGTTAAAAATATTTGTACTTTTATTTTTTTCTTCGTTTAATTTCTTTTGGCTCTTATTGACTGTTTTTTTTTTTTTTTTTGGGGGGGTGTTTGGTGGAATTGCCTCCAACCACCCCCGCATTAAAAACAGAAGTACCTGTCATTCAGAGCGAAACGAAGTGAAGCGAAGAATCTTATACTCGTCCTATTAGTTTTCCCGGACAATAGTGATTTAATAACCTCAATGTTATGGCTATCATTATAAATCTCGATGTGATGCTTGCAAAGCGGAAGATGAAGCTGAATAAGCTTTCTGGTTTGGTTGGCATAACAGTATCGAACCTCTCCATTATAAAATCAGGGAAGGCAAAAGCAATTAAACTGTCAACGCTTGATGCAATCTGCGAGGCACTCAATTGCCAGCCGGGGAATATTTTGGAGTTTAGAAAGGGGAATAATCCTGCTGTAAAAAACTGATACTTTGACTATGTATGTAATTAGGCAGGCGATTCTGAAAATTCTGCTGCGAAAGCTGTTGCTCAGGTAAAAGATTGCGGTTCGGCTACCAGACGATCCGGGATTGTCCAGTCTGGCAAATTTATCAAAATCATTCCCGCACGAAATGATAATTTAAACCATCAGATACGTCAGCCTGAGATAGTGTAAGTGTCTCATTCCCGTCGAAGGAAATAATCATTGGGAATTCTGTATAAAAGTTGGAATATGGATCCTTGTTGAATGATTCTGAAAATCTGACACGGAATTCAAATGTTTTATCCCCGGGATTTTCTGACTTCTTCTTTTCCAGGTTGTAAGATCCTCCCTGGATTGCAAAACCATCAAAAAATACCGTGTAAAAATTTGATTGTTTAAAGTACACTATATCGAAGTTCCTGACCTGCTGGGACCCCGCAATAGTTCCTGATATTCCGGTTATTTTCCAGCGTCCCTGAAGATCATTATACACTTCCTGGTCCTCACATGCTGATGATGCTAAAACAATCAGGACCGGGATAATCACGATTATTTTCATTCTTAAGGCCTTTAAAAAATGTATCATCAAAAATCGTACCTGTCAGTTTTCTTATCATACCCTTTTAGGTGTGTTAAAATAAGGTTCCCCTCTTTTGGAGGCGGTGGGGTGGACGCTTCGACACGACTGCACGACAATGTTTTGGCAGGTTACCGGTCTGCAGTATTCATTATCTGTTATTTGGCTATTGCCTGCGATTGAGTTAGTCAATTCGCGATCCCGATTTTTTATTAGACTCACTTCTCCTTGTCTCTGCGGCCCTTGATTCAGATGCTCTTCTCTCAGATTCCCTTGCTTCTGCAGCCCTTGATTCAGCAGCTGCTCTTCTTTCAGATTCCCTTGCCTCTGCAGCCCTTGATTCGGCTGTTCTTCTCTCAGATTCCCTGGCCTCTACAGCTCTTGATTCAGCTGCTCTTCTTTCAGAATCCTTTGCTTCTGCAGCCCTTGATTCAGATGCTCTTCTCTCAGATTCCCTTGCTTCGGCAGTCCTTGTTTCGGCTGCTCTTCTTTCAGATTCCCTGGCTTCGGCAGCACTGGATGCTGTCGCTCTTCTCTCAGATTCCCTGGCATCTGCAGCCCTTGATTCAGTTGCTCTTCTTTCATATTCCCTGGCTTCTACAGCTCGTGATTCAGCTGCTCTTCTCTCAGATTCCCTTGTCTCGTCAGCTCTTGATTCTGCTTCTCTTCTTCCTGCATCCCTTGCCTCAACAACCTTTGATTCAGCTGCTCTCGTCTCTTCGGCTCTTCTGCCGGCATCTCTGCTCCAGGCTTCCCTCTGCTCTTCAGTCCTGCTGTCAGTAACAGTTCTCCCTGAGGTGACAGACGACTGTGAGTCTCTTCTATTGGTAACTGTCGTACTGGAAGTCCTGCGGCTTTCATTGCCAGGGGAAACCTGGGTCCTGTTGTAGAGTTCTGCACCTTCAACTCTCTGCTCAGGCTGTGAATATGTCTCATTGTAACTGCCATCGGCTATCTTATGGTTCACCTGTGACGATTGCTGGCGGATGCCGTTGAAATAGAAGTCGTTATAGCGGTGGTACCTCGGGTGGTCCCAGTGATTGTAGTAAGTATAGTAATAATGGTTGCAGCTTGAGTGGTATCCGTAGTAGTAGTCCCAGTAGTAAGGTCTCCAAGGATTCCAATAATCGGGGTAGTAACCCCAGTGCCATGATGAGTGCCATCCATTGTAATGCGGGCGGCAAATGTACACTGCCACCGGCCAGTCGAAGATGTCCCAATAGTAATTGTTGATAACGGTTACGTTTTCCTCATAAACGGGGTCTACGTAATATCTCTGGACGCGTTTTTTCGTTGTTATAGGTTCGATGACATAATTCCTCCCATAAAGAGCCACATCACCTATGAGCTGTATCATCACCCTCTTCCTGTGCAGCTTCTGGACAGTAAAGACTGCAACATCCTGGTACTCGTTCCGTCCAAGCAGGGCTCGTAACACTATTGTATGGACTTTTTTGTCGACATAATCGGAGACGGTTATGTAATCAACAGAATTATCCCCGTTAAGGTCGAGGTTATTAATCCTTGAATCCGGATCGTTGAGACTTCTCTCGAAGTCTTCAAGAGTTTCGGAATTCCGGAACAGATCCATGACCGCGTAGAGGTTGAAGTTGTCGCCCGGGAGACCCAGGTATTCCCTCGGATAGTCCTGTGCCCTGACTGTCGTCGCTGAGGCTATCAGGACAGCGAGGATCGATTTAATAATCAGCTTTTTCATCTCTTTGGTGTTTATGAAGTCTGGCTCTTCACTGATATCAAAGCAAAGGGTATGCCAAAACGCCCCAAAATCCTGAAAATTAAGACCAGGCAAACAGAGGTGTGGTTATGTCAGTACAGGATCTTCTGACCGACCAAAATTACTCGCTAATCTGAGCTATCTTATTTTTTTAACAGCAACTTCTTTAAAATAAACCGTAGATAAAGAATCATGATTTTGCAAACCAATATAGCCGGATCCGGGTCTTGGTCCTCTCTCGGGTTCAAAATCCCTTGTTTTAGGCTGTACAGTATCTCCTTCAGTAAAATCAGTTACCTTTTGCCCGTTAATAAATACTATGGTTTTTTGACCGTCGAGAGTTATTTCCATTGTATTCCATTCCCCTGGTTTATTTTGCGGATGAGCTAATGCTTTTGTAAGAGAGTATAATACTCCGGAGCAATGGTAATCCCCGCCTACATGCCGGGTACCATTGTCTATCTGAACTTCATACCCTGTATTTACAGCCACCCATTCATCAGTTGGTTTTTCAGGTATTCTTATAAACACTCCTGAATTGCAGTCATTGTCCTTCACCATGTAGACGACACGGATAATAACATCACTGAATTTTTCAGCAGGATAAAGGATCATACCCATACCGCCAACCGTTTTCAGGAGGCCATTTTCTACTACAAATTGACCTGGTCCCACCTGTTCCCAGCCCTTTAAATCGGTACCATTGAAGAGCTGGCGCCATTTCCTGTCCTGACATGACCATGAAATCAGGACAATACCTAAGATCAGAATTAAGAGATATTTTTTCATTTTAATTAAAATTAGATTTAACTAATTTACGAAATTCAAATAATACACACATGTTTGTCAGGAATAACTTCTATGAATTTTTTTCGCAAAATTCAAATGCTTAAATCAATTTCCTCGCACCTTTTAACAAAAAGCCCGCAGATAACAGGGTGCTTTTATATTTAAATAGTATGGAATTTCACTCTGTTATATAGCTGTTTTTATTAGATTTGTATTCAGTTCTTAAATTTATCTTAACTTGACCTGAAATGGCTTCAATTAAAACAAGATCCAAACTCACGCGGCGCGAATTTATGAGACTTTCAGCAGCTGCTGCAGCTGGTGTTTCATTGATACCTGCCTTTTCCTGCACTTCAACCACCATTCCTTCGCCTTTGAAGCGAAGTTTCGGACGGCTCAATTTCAATGTCACTACCATTGGACTGGGAGGACAAGGTTCACTGATGTGGACCCCGGAAGGTATTGAACCTGTTGAAATCATATTGAAAGCTTTTAACCTGGGAATTAATTATTACGATACCTCAAATGCATATGGCCCGAGCCAGAAAAATTATGGAAAAGCCTTCCGGAAACTTAATCTTGTTCCGGGACAAAAAGGTTACGACCAGAAACTAAGGGATTCCATTTTCCTGACAACCAAGACAATGGTTCGCTGGGCAAAAGGTAACTATCCGAAGCTTGACAACGTCCGGAACAGTACCGATGGGGATCATGGGGAGGGAGCAGTGGCTGATCTGAAACGCTCTCTTTCGCAGATGTTCGGAAACGATGACGGAAGTTATCCTGAAGGAGCTTATGTAAATATGATTCTGATACATAATATTACCAATTTCGAAGAGGTTGATGTGGTGTTTAAAGGTCTTGAAACACCCCTTGATATAAATGAAAATTTTGGAGCCCTGGTTGCTCTTCGCGATTACAGGGATGGCACCAACATTACCGGACTGAATCCTAAAAATGAAAAGCTGGTAAGGCATCTTGGATTCTCAGGACATAACAATGCCCCTGCAATGATGGATATGATCCAGCGCGACAAATGGGAACTTCTGGATGGCATGCTGGTTTCGATCAACGTGAATGATAGGCGCTATCTTAATATGCAATATAATGTAATCCCTGTCGCACAAGCCAGGAACATGGGAGTGATAGGTATGAAGGTGTTCGCCGATGGAGCCATGTACACCAAAGAACCCGGATGGTCGGGCAAACCCGGGGATGTGGTCAGAATAATAGGAACTGAATCGGTCCCAAGCAAACCCCTGATCGAATACGTGCTTACGACTCCGGGTATAAATACATTGATAATAGGCATTGGTGAGATAAATGATAATCCCCTTAAATGCCAGCTTGTCCAGAACTATTATGCATCGCAGATCAAACCTGATGCACTGAGTGAAAATGAAAGACGTGAACTTGAAAAGATAGGCGAGCTGGCACGTAACGGTGAAACAAATTATTTTCAGCTGGCTGACACAGGTTTAACTCCTCCGGGAAATGCTAAAATCATTAAGTCCGATGGAGTAAAATTAGCATGGGATACCAGCTATGCAGGAAATGAACCCCTTTCACATTATGAAATATTAAGCGATGGTAAGACCATAGGAACAGTCGCGCATATTCCGCAGGTTTCCAGAGATCCTTTTATCTTTGAAATCACTTCGGGAAAGGAATTTAAAGTTGTCGCTGTTGATACGATCGGAAGAAAATCCGCAACCGGGGTGCTTACTGCGTGAATTTAAGGATTATGCTCACATCCCTGCAATTGCGATTGCATCATTCCATACTCTGAGGAAGTTTCCGGAGAGTATCTTTTCAATATCCTTCTCTGAATAACCGCGTCTAAGCAATTCAGATACAATTACGGGATACCCTGATACATCAGGCACATCTGAAGGTTTTAATGGCCCTACACCATCAAAATCAGAGCCCAGCCCCACGTAATCTGTACCTGCCACTTTAATTATGTGTTCTATATGGTCGACAAGCTGTTTTGAATCGCAAATTAACCTGTGGGTTTTTCCGTATTCTGCAATTAATTCGCTCCCCTCTTTTGAGTCGTAGCTTAATTTCCTTGAATTTAAAAGGTTCTGGATTTCTGCAGTATTGTTCATACAGACTGAATCGAGGAACTGGGTGCAGAAATTCACCATAACGACTCCCTTTTTCTTTGCTATGGCCTTGATAAGATCATCGGGCAGATTTCTTTCGAACCCGGGAACGAAATACCTGCACGATGAATGTGATGCAATAACCGGAGCCTCTGATAACCGGACCGCTTGCGAAACGGTGCTGTCGGATGAATGCGAAATATCAATCATGATCCCCAGACGATTCATTTCCCTGATTAATTCAACACCTGCCGGACTTAATCCATTCCATCTCCGGTCAGTGTCAAAATTAGAATCGCTTATCTGATTAGTTTTGCTGTGGCAAAGAGTTATATAAGCAATTCCCTGATCTTTAAGATATTTCAAATATTCCGGATCGCTGCCGACAGGCGAACCGTTTTCAAGGCAGGGGATCAATGAGAAAAGCTTTTTGCTAAAATTCCGTCTGACGTCGGCAGGGGTAAACGCCAGGGCGAATTTATCAGGATAGGTGTCGGGGTAATGCCGGATAAGCTTTAGCTGTGCATCAATCATCAGGCGTCCTTTAGCGGCATCTAACTCCGGACTGATATAAACCACGGATAAAACAGCATTAAGACCACCCTTCGCAGCCCTGACCAGATCAAAATCTCCATTGGCAGTCTGCATTGAAATATCTTCAGGATTGTCGAGAAGAAATTCCGGCCAGTCAATGTGAGAATCAAGAATCAGATTGTTTGTACAAATCCTCTGAGCTGTCTGCATGATATCTTCATCAGATTTTTGACTTTGCAGAGCCCGGCCCGATAAACCGGGACCCGGTTCTTTATTTTTGTTTTTGCATGATGGAACCATTACAATAAGCATTATCAGGATTATGTTCAAAAGATTCACTCTTTCTATAAGGCGTTCATTATATACACTTTCGTGTGTATTCATGAGTCTATATGATTTACTTTCTGTCTGTTTCAAAGTTATATCAATATCAAAGTGAAATCAATTTAATTTCAATTTTAGTATTTTTCTGATTATTTTAACATAATTATGAAGGCAGTCACAGTAAAAGAAATCAGTCAGGAATTACTAAACCTGACACCTAAAGAGCTCCGTGATCTCTGTCTCCGGCTGGCACGATTCAAAAAGGAGAACAAGGAGTTGCTGACGTATCTGCTCTTTGAATCAGCAGATGAAGCATCTTTTGTTGAAAGTGTAAAAAGGGAGATTGACCTTCAGTTTGAGCAGGTAAACAGGAAGAGCTATTACTTCATTAAAAAGGGTCTTCGCAGGATATTACTCAATACCGGGAAGTATATCAGATATTCACATAATAAGAAGACTGAAATTGATTTACTTATCTATTACTGTTCAAAACTGAAAAAATTCACACCCTCCATCCAAAGGAACACCGCACTCCGGAATCTTTATTTAAGGCAGATCGCGACAATAAGGGAAAAGATAAGTTCGCTCCATGAGGATTTGCAGTATGATTATGAGTTGGAGGTTGAGGCATTAAATGCCTGAGATTAAATCAAAAAAACCGTGACAACTTGTCCCGAACTATCAGGAAGTTTAGTTGCTTTACTGTCCATGTTATGTGCAGCTTTGTAACAATTGCGAAAATACAACACCAAACCATAACAACATCCCTAAATAAATAATCCGTTCAAAAAAACCGGCAGTAAACCTCAGTAGGTGACTAATGGAACCTATGGTCGATTTAGCGATTGTTGACTGCTTGAGTTACAAAATGGAATGGCCATTTACGCTTCTGCACTATCTCCTGTTTTCAGCGTTGGAACCCCCAAATAATAATCCCAAATTGAAAACGGCTATAATAGATTTAGGGTATGTTGTAAAATAAGACCCATTGCGGTGCGCTGCACCTTTAACCTCCAGGACAAGAATTTATCTACAAATATTATGGTGCGCTGCACCATTTTGTATCAAAAAAGAGCAGCAGAGCTGCAAAATATTTGTAGAAATGTATTCGAAATATAATTCAATAGGTGCAGAGCACCGTAATATTTAATCCCA
>JBBSAP010000143.1:0-7701 GCA_038252165.1 Bacteroidales bacterium
TAATCATCGGAAGTACCAAATTTCTCTCTAAGGGTATCATGAATTCTGAACCAGTCCGATTCGGTGACAAATTTCTCATTGCCATCCTCAAAATAAGGCTCAAGCAAGGGCAGAAGGGATGCTTTAAGATACAAATAAGGAAGAATGCGCTGCAATATCTTAAGCAACTCATCACCCTTAATCTCCCCTGAATGTTCTGCATATTTACATAATTCAATAGCAGCTGCTGTAAACTCTACAACATTTCTCGAATAAACCGGATCAGCCTTATTACTCATTGGTCCAAATTCAATGATCTGCAAAATTAGGTATTTTGTGACGATTCGGTCTGTTCTGAATGCAGATTTATCAACAATGCATATAAACTGTCATGCAGTCTTGTCGAAGCCCCGCATTGCGGGGTAAACTCCGCGGAGATCCCGCCGTCGCGGGACAGTCGTGTCGAAGCCCCGCATTGCGGGGTAAACTCCGCGGAGATCCTGCCGTGGCAGGACAGTTATGCAGAGTTCATAGAAATTAAAAAAAGCCTGAGACAGCATGAAAATTAATTATATCTCACTTTTTATAAAATTTTGATAACTTTAGACATTCGAGACACAACCTGCACTTAAAACTTTTAAAAATATGAAACAAAAGATCTCCTTATTGCTCGTAATAATTATTACAGGATTGTTTATTAGTGGTTGCAAACAAGCTGAAAACAAGCTTACCGAACAGGAAGCTGCTGACGGCTGGGTACTCCTTTTTAACGGAAAAACCCTTGACGGCTGGCGTGACTTTAAAGGCGATACAGTTATCAAAGCCCCATGGGTGGCTGAAAAGGGAATACTTACATCACTTGGTAAAGGCAGTGACAGTACAGGATACATCGTTACTGAAAAACAATATGAAAATTTCATAATAGCATTCGACTGGAAAATTTCCAATGGCGGGAACAGCGGACTCCTTTACCATGTCGTTGAAAGGCCGGAATATAAGGTGCCGTATGTGACTGGCCCTGAGTATCAGCTGATTGATGATGCCGGATTCGCCTCACCTATTGAGGACTGGCAGAAGGCTGGTTCAGATTATGCAATGTATGTTTGTGATCCGGCAAAAAAAGTTCTCGAAAAAGCTGGTGACTGGAACACTTCAAAGATCGTTTTCGACAATGGTCATGTGGAACACTGGCTTAACGGACAGAAAGTGCTTGAGTTTGAAGCCTGGACCGATGACTGGTTTGCCCGGAAAGGGAGTGGTAAATGGGATAATGCTCCGGAGTATGGCCTTGCAAGAAGCGGACACTTCGCTGTACAGGATCATGGCAGCAGGGCATGGTTTAGAAATATGAAAATAAAGGAATTACCCCGTAAGCCGAAACAGGAATCACTTTTTAATGGAAAGGACCTTACAGGATGGGATCTCTACGGGACAGAATTATGGTATGTCGAAAAAGGTGAACTGATATGTGAAAGCGGCCCTGACAAAGAGTACGGTTATCTGGGAACCCGCAAATATTATGATGATTTTGATCTTTCCCTTGAATTCAAACAGGAGGCTAACGGCAACAGCGGAGTCTTTATAAGGTCGTATATAAAGAAGGGTGTGGAAATATCAGGGTGGCAGGTGGAAGTGGCACCGCCAAACCATGATACCGGCGGAATATACGAATCGTACGGAAGAGGATGGATACATCAGATCCCCGATGAAAAAGAAAACATCCTGAAAGAAAAGGAATGGAATACAATGCGTATAAAGGTGGCCGGAGATAAAATCACCACATGGCTGAACGGAGAAGTGATGACCGATCTGACCGACAAAAAGATTGGACAGGGTAAAGGACGTATTATGCTCCAGATACACAGCGGAGGAGGAATAAAAGTGAGATGGAAAAATATTAACCTTACTGAACTGGCTGATTGAAGAACACCTTATTCATTACGTGCGCAGAATAAAACCACATCTGCTGTTCCAACAATTACCCATGAGATATTTCAGGACCGGTGATGGTTTAATAAAGCCTGCTTTATGCCTATCCTCAGAGCTTAGATGAAGACAAAACTTAGAGTATTATTAACAGGAGCATCCGGAGCAATTGGACTTGAAGTTTTGAAGAAGTTGTACTTCTCCAAATCTTTTAATATTACAGTTTTTGATATCAAAGCACCCCGGACTGTAAAAATTCTTTCTGGTTTTAGTCAAGAAATCGATATTATTTATGGTGATATTAGTAATGAGCAGGATTTAAGAATAGCATGTATTGAACAGGATATAGTAATTCATCTTGCTGCCATTATACCACCAATGGCAGACGAGCAGCCAGAACTTGCGCACAAAGTCAATGTATCAGGAACTGAAAATTTAATCAGAGCCTTGGAACAATTCTCTCCGAATGCATTTTTATTTTACAGCTCATCAATTTCCATTTATGGTGATAGAGTAGCAAATCCAAATATCAAGGTAACTGACCCAGCTAACCCTAGTGAAGGAGATGAGTATGCAAAAACGAAAATAGTTGCAGAAAAACTGATCCAAAACAGCAAGCTCAATTGGAGCATTTTTCGACTTTGTGCAATAATGGGTCGGCATAAAATATCTAAATTAATGTTTCACCAACCTTTAAATACTTCATTTGAAATAGCGACCCTTGACGATACTGCAAGGGCTTTCGTAAATGCCATTCAAAAGCGAGATGAGCTCTCTGGGAAAATTTTTAACCTGGGAGGTGGAGAAAAGTGCCGGTCAACTTATGAAGAATTTCTAAAACGATCTTTCAAAATTTTTGGACTAGGAAAACTTGACTTCGCTCCAAAAAGCTTCGCTGATAAAAATTTTCATTGTGGATTTTACCAGGATGGTGCCGATTTAGAGAATATTCTTCACTTCAGGAGAGACTCTATGTACAGCTATTTTGAAAGAGTGAAGGAAAAAATCTCATTTATCAGGTTATTTTTTACTTCAATTTTCAGAGGTCCTATTAAATATTTTCTGCAAAGAAAATCTGAGCCCCTTAAAGCTTTTAAAACTAATGCTATAAAAGCGATTCAACATTTTTTTACGAGTAATGATTATAATAAAAAAGATAAAGAATAAAAAAGAGATATTAATAAATCAATTAGTAACTTAATAAAATGTCCGGAAAACTATTGCAGGTTAATGCTCCCCTGTTAATTTTAAAGCTAACAATAGCTTATTACTAATCTTTTGCAACATTAATAAACAATTAATCAATCTATAAGCTATGGGGAAAAAAATCAGAAAGCATCTTCTTCTTTTTACTTTCTGCCTGATCTGCAATACATGCCTGATTTCGCAGGAAAAATCCTTTGAAATAAGTCATGGACCATATATTCAGCATTTAACAACAGGTGAAGTTACTATTATCTGGACAACATCTGTTGATTGTATTTCATGGGTTGAAGCTTTCGAGCAAGACAGAACCAATTTATATGCGAAAGAAAGACCTAAGTTCTATGCTGCTGAAGATGGGCTAAAAACAATTGGCAAAATACATCAGGTAAATATTACTGATCTCCAACCATCAACCAGATATAATTACCGGGTTTATTCAAAAGAAGTTAAGAACCGGAACTATCGAAATCCCGAATTCGGAAAAACAATAGCGACCAGCCCAGGACAATTACTCTCTTTTACAACAGAGAGTATAAATAAAGATAAAACTTCATGCGTTGTTATCAGCGATATTCATGAAGACGCAAAAAAAGCTGGAAGACTGTTAACGGATATTAACTGGAAAGAGATCGATTTTGTTGTTTCTGATGGTGATCTTATGAATGACTTTGATCAGGAAGATGATTTATTTGCTGCCCTTGACACCTGCATCGATATTTTTGCCAAAGGAAAGCCTCTTTACATGGTGAGAGGAAACCACGGAACAAGAGGAAGCAAAGCTAATGAGCTGAAGAATTATTTTTATTTTCCCCAGGATAAGTATTACTATTCCTTCAATTCAGGTAAAACTCTTTTTATTGTCCTGGATGGAGGCGAAGATAAACCTGATTCCGATATTGAATACAGCGGTCTTGTTGATTTTGACCCTTATCGTTCAAAGGAAGTTAAATGGCTGCAAAACCTGATTGAATCTGAAAAATTCCAAAGTGCCGAACATGTGATTGTCTTTCTTCATATATCCCCTTATTTCCCCGACAGATCAGCCTGGCATGGCGATATAGAAGTCAGGGAAAAATTTGTTCCGGTTTTAAATAAAGCAGGAATTGATCTGATGATCTGTGGTCATACTCACAGATACGCATTTATAGATAAAAAAGATGGTGAAAATAATTTTCCGATTATTGTAATGAATAACAGTTGCAGAATGGATTTAACCATAGATAATTCAGGTATTAATACAACCATAACTGATATCAATAAGAAAGTTTTGTCCCAAATGGTTTTTAAATAACATTTGAAAATCTGGTATGATTATTTTTACTATTAAGAGCAATCGTTTGTCATGGGAATTCATAGAAAATTCAATTTAGTTTGTGATTCTTTATAGCTACCTTTCAATATTCTGATCTCATTCACTTCTTTTCGATCCATGATCACTAATTCTTAAATCGATGAAGATGAAAAAAATTCCGGATACGGTTATCCGGTGCTGGTCAATTCCATCAATAGATATTGAAAAACAATTTATTATACTGATTATAATATGAAAAGCAACCGCAGAGATTTTTTAAGAGTAACAGGACTCACCGGCCTTGGTCTGGCCGGAGGAAGCCTGTTGAAAGCGTTTGGAAATGATCCGGCATTTTACGACAGGCCTGGCAACCAGAACTTCAATATGTCGGGATATCCGGCGCCCCGACTCGACACAGTGAGAATAGGATTCATAGGCCTGGGGAACAGAGGACCCGGACATGTATCAAGTATGAGCCTTATCGAAGGGGTTGAGATAAAGGCGCTGTGCGATATTGTTCCCGCTGAGGTTGAGAAGACAAGAAAAAGGATAGAATCGACAGGTTTCAAACCTGAACTCTATTCGGGTGATGCTGAAGCCTGGAAGAAGATGTGCGACAGGAATGATATCGACCTGGTATATATCTGCACCCCCTGGGGTTTGCACGCTCCGATGGCGGTTTATGCAATGGAGCATGGCAAGCATGTAGCGATCGAAGTACCTGCAGCAGTCACTCTGGATGAATGCTGGAAGCTTGTTGAAACATCGGAAAAGACACGAAAGCACTGCATGATGATGGAGAATTGCTGCTACGACTTCTTTGAACTGCTGACTCTGAATATGGCACGGCAGGGATTCTTCGGAGAGATTGTTCACGGAGAAGGAGCCTATATTCACGACCTGCTAGCAAGCAACTTTAATAAGAAGGGTTACTGGGACATGTGGCGGTTAAAGGAGAACTCCACACGCAGGGGTAATCTCTATCCCACTCACGGACTGGGACCTATCTGCCAGATCATGGACATTAACCGGGGCGACAGGATGAAATTCCTCGTTTCGGTGATGAGCAGGGATTTCATGATGAATGAAACAGCAAAAAACCTGGCAGCTACTGATAGTTTTTATAAAGAGTTTGTTGACAAAAAGTACAGGGGTAATATGACCACAACAACCATCCTTACTGAAAAAGGCAGGACAATAATGGTTCAGCACGACGTTACATCCCCTAATGTCTATTCAAGGATCCATAAGGTAAGCGGAACAAAAGGATCGGCACTTAAGTATCCGTTACCTGCTAAAATTTCTACCGGCGACAACTGGCTTTCAGACGAGGAGATGAAAACGATCGAGGAGAAGTATACACCTCCCATTATAAGAAAAGTCGGTGAACTAGCGAAAAAGGTCGGTGGCCATGGAGGTATGGATTTCCTCGAGAACTGGAGGTTGATCGATTGCCTTAGGAATGGATTGCCACTTGATCAGGATGTGTATGACGCTGCTCTTTGGAGTTCAATTGCACCATTGACAGAATGGTCTGTTGCTCATGACTCAAAACCGGTTAATGTACCGGATTTTACTCGAGGCAGTTGGAAAACCAATGCCCCGGTTAACTTATTAATTGAGGCTCCAGACGCAACAAAAGTTGTAATTTAACAAATTTGGCCGGATTCGATCAGCGTTATTACCTTTGCATGATTACAAATAGTATTTCTAGTCAATATTATTATGGCCCTGGAATAATAAATTATGAGTATCTGGAATCATGCATAAGAATTCATTGATTTTCAAGCGGTTTATAATCCTTTATACATCATTGCCGATAGTCATTTACTAAATTAATCATACTCATGATAAAAGAGAATCAGATTTGTAAGAATTGTCAAAGTAAATGCAAATACCCCTATGTATAAACTTCATTTATTATTCATTGTAATATCCTTATTAACAAGAATTTCTTTCGCTCAGCAAAGCATTGTACCGGGTGTGGTTGTTGACCACATACCGGCCTCTACCGGAATTTATATTGGTTCTCCAGGTATCTGTATCCTCCCGAATGGAGATTACGTGGCTTCGCATGACTACTTTGGACCGGGCTCGGCAGAACATACACAGGCATTGACTGCCATTTTCAAATCGGCTGACAGGGGTATGACATGGAATAAGATTTCTGAAATCAACGGTCAGTTCTGGTCAAACCTGTTTGTCCATAACAATATTCTGTATATCATGGGCACATGGAAACATCATGGTAACTTTATCATACGGTGTTCAACAGACGGGGGATTTACATGGACCGAACCTGCAGATAATAAAACAGGATTATTGCTCGCAGGTGAATATCACACGGCACCTGTACCTGTTATAGTTCACAATGGCCGGATCTGGCGGGCTCTGGAGAATGCCAGTTCGACCGCCGAAAAATGGGGCATCAGATATAGTGCCATGGTCATTTCAGCTCCGGCAGATGCTGATCTGCTCAATGCAGAAAGCTGGCAGACAACTAATTTTCTTACATATGATTCCACTTATCTTGACGGGAAATTTGGCGGATGGCTTGAGGGCAATGCTGTGGTGACACCCGAAGGTAAAGTCGTTGACATGCTTCGTGTGGCAACATCTGAAAACGGACGCGACCTGGCAGCAATTATAAAAATAAGCGATGATGGGACTACTGCTTCCTTTGATCCCCTAACAGGGTTCATGGATTTTGTCGGAGGTGCAAGAAAGTTTTCTGTCCGCTTTGATGAGCGTACAAAGCGTTACTGGACAATCACAAACCTGATTACTCAACAATTCGCTGATCTTCCGGCCGGGTCGGTCAGAAACACCCTTGTCCTTAAAAGTTCGGTTGATCTCAGAAACTGGACAATTCACAAAGTCCTTCTGAACCACCCGGATGTCAGTAAACATGGTTTTCAATATGTTGACTGGCAGTATGACGGACGCGACATAATCTACCTGTCGCGTACAGCCTATGATGATGAATCAGGTGGAGCAAATAACTACCATGACGCCAATTTCCTGACATTTCACCGGATAAAGAACTATGCTTCTTACAGACGGATGACAGTTGACAGATGACGCAAGTCCTCATACCCCACCACCCCACACAACAGAAACAGCAACCCGCTTGAGGCCCATCGTAAGCTCAACGCCAGTCATTTTTCCCAATTAAGTCTCCTCTCTTTGTCCTGCTTAATCTTGTTGTGATCGAGCAGCCACCTGATCACTTTTATCACTTTTTCTTCCGGAAAACTGATAAGCGTAACCATTTCTTCGGCGTCGGGGTTCTTTTCCGA
>JBBSAP010000144.1:0-7690 GCA_038252165.1 Bacteroidales bacterium
AGTTATTAGAAAATTATTGATTAATGCAAGAGGATGTCAAAAGCCTCTATTTAAATGGTTACCCCTAAATCCCCCAAGGGGGACTTATTGATGAGCAGATGTTTATAAAGCCCCCTTCGGGGATTTGGGGGTGGTTTCATCACTTTGAGACAACCTCTTTTATACATCTAAATGCACCACTTAATATGAAAAACCTGGTTATCTCAACCGCTCAATTTGAGAATAAAAGCGGGGATAAGAAGTATAACCTGTCAGTAATTGAATCCCTTGCAGGACAGGCAGCCGCCGCCGGCTCAGATATAATCGCCTTTCATGAATGTTCAATCACCGGATATACATTCGCAGGTAAACTCACAAATAAGCAGCTGCTGAATGTTGCCGAACTTATTCCTGAAGGAGAAAGTACGGCCAGGCTTAAGGAAATTGCCGGCAGGCACGACATTGTAATTCTCGCAGGTCTATTTGAAAAGGAGAGAGACGGGAAAATATACAAGGCTTATATTTGCGTTGGAAAACACGGGCTTATAGCAAAGCACCGCAAATTGCACCCTTTTATAAATCCGGCTATAATACCCGGCCACCAGTTCACGGTATTTGATCTTTCAGGATGGAAATGCGGGATACTCATATGCTATGATAACAATGTAGTTGAGAATGTAAGGGCAACAGCCCTTCTGGGGGCACAGATCATATTTATGCCCCATGTTACAATGTGTACCCCATCACCAAGGCCCGGAGCAGGTTTTGTCGATCCTGAACTCTGGAAAAACAGGAAAAAGGATCCGGAAACTCTCAGAAAGGAATTTGATGGCCCTAAAGGAAGGGAATGGCTCCTGAAATGGCTCCCCTCAAGGGCTCATGACAACGGAATTTATGCCGTATTTTCAAACCCGGTCGGGATGGATGATGATCAACTCAAGAATGGCTGTTCAATGTTAATTGATCCGTTCGGTGAAATTATTGCCGAATGCAGGGAACTCGGAGATTGTTTTGTCACGGCAACATTGACACCCGACAAGCTTGTGAATTCGGGTGGATACCGATATACAATGGCACGAAGGCCCGGGCTTTACAGGGATATTATAGGGAGAGACCATACTTCAGTTCAAAAAGTGGCCTGGCTTACAAAAAAGGCAAAGGGTAAAAGTTAAAAATAAAAAGGGAACCAGTGAAAAGGCAGGGGATGGAGGGGCCTGAAATCAGCTGTTCATAATCTTAAGCTTATGGAAATACAATACAACTGGAAGACAAAACTTTTCAGTAAGAGATTTGACATTTACCAGCACGAAATACTTAAAGGGGAGCTTTGCAAAGAGTTCTGGTCGCGTAAAGTGAACGGAGAACTTAATATCCGGAAGGTAATGTTCGAAACCAAAGGTGTTTTTAAACGTGAAACCACGATAATTGATCTTCAGGGTGAAATGCCAATCGGGAGTATTAAATACTCCAACTGGAAAGCCAGGTCGACAGTTTATTATCAGAATAAGGAGTACAAGTGGCAGTTTGATAACTTTTTAAGATCAAAATGGAGCGTGAGCGATGAGAACGGAGCCATAATCAGGTATCATTCTAATGCTTTTACCGGCATTATAACTTCATATACCAGGGATGAGATCCTTATTCTTACGGGATTTTTTATCAGGAATTTCCTTAAGCAGAGATCCTCAGAAGCGGCTGCAGCAACATAAGCTCATTTCTGAGATGTTCTCATATACGGGTATTTAAAATCAGTGGCAGGAATTAATGTCTCTTTTATGGTTCTGGGACTTACCCAACGGGTCAGGTTCAGATGGCTTCCGGCCTTATCATTTGTTCCTGATGCCCTTGCTCCGCCGAAAGGTTGCTGTCCGACCATTGCTCCGGTAGGCTTGTCGTTGATGTAAAAATTTCCTGCTGCAAAACGCAAAGCCCGGCATGCTTTTATCATTGCATACTTATCGTTGCTGAAAATAGATCCTGTAAGTCCGAATGGGGATGTCTCATCACACAATCTGAGAGTCTCTTCAAACTGTGAATCCCTGTAAATATAGATTGTCATGACAGGCCCGAATATCTCATCTTCCATCGTAATAAAGCGAGGGTCCTGAGTAACAATCACTGTTGGCTCAATAAAATATCCCTTCGATTTATTTCCATTACCTCCTGCAATGATCTTCACATCTTTTGATGTTTTTGCCAGATCCAGATACGACATAATCTTATCAAATGAGGCTTCATCGATTACTGCATTTATGAAATTTTCAGAATCAGTCACATCTCCGATCCTGATCTCGGAGATCATCCTGAGCAAGCTTTTTGAAGTTTCCTTCCAGATAGATTCAGGAATATAAGCTCTTGATGCTGCCGAACACTTCTGACCCTGATACTCGAATGATCCTCGTACAATCGCTGTAGCAAGAGCAGCCGGATCAGCTGAGCTGTGGGCAAAAATAAAATCCTTTCCTCCTGTTTCACCCACAATCCTGGGGTAGGACCTGTACAGGTTAAGATTTTCAGCAACCTGCTTCCATATTGAATTTAATGTAGGATTTGAACCGGTGAAATGAATACCTGCCATATCCTTGTGTTTTAATACAATACTGCTTATCAGTGAACCAGAACCCGGGACAAAGTTAATGACGCCCGGAGGTAAACCAGCCTCCTCAAATATCTTCATCAGATAATAGTTCGAAAGAAGAGAAGTTGTTGCCGGCTTCCAGACAGTTGTGTTACCCATCAAAGCTACGCTAGTATTAAGGTTTGCTGCTATGGCTGTAAAATTAAACGGCGTTATTGTATAAACAAATCCTTCAAGCGGCCTGTATTCAATGCGGTTAATTGTCTCGCTTACGGACTTTGGCTGCTCCATATAAATCATTGATGCGAAATAGTTATTAAACCTGAGGTAGTCAATTACCTCGCATGCGGAGTCTATTTCAGCCTGAAAAGCATTCTTTCCCTGCCCAAGCATTGTTGCAGCATTTAACTGGTACCTGTATTTTTTAGAAATAAGTTCTGCAGCTTTAGCCATAATAGCCGCCCTTTCCATCCAGGCAAGATTCATCCATTCACATTTTGCATCAAGGGAGGCGTTGATGGCAAGAGTAACTTCCTTTTCTGTGGCCAGATGGTATGTGGCAAGTATATGGCCATGGTCGGAAGGCATTACAACCTTACCCGTCTTGCCGGTCCTTATCTCCTTACCTCCTATAATCAGCGGGATTTCTACTACCTTGTTGCTTTGTAAGATTAACTCAGCGTCAAGTAGTTTTCGCTCTGCGCTGCCCGGAATGTAGTGGAAAACCGGTTCATTCTTAGGCTCATTTATATTAAAAATAGCATTATTCATCTTGTTTTTTAAACAATACTATTCCTTTTAAGTTCAATTTTTTATGATTTTTGTCTTTAACCGGTTAAAAAGCAATGGTGAAGAGATCCTATGGATGGGCTTCCGCTTTGTAGCCGGCAAAGAAATCGTCAAGTATCAGGAATCTTTTTCGGTGTTTTTCAATAAGTTTCGGATATTCGCTGAATTGCAGCTCAAAATTCTGAAATCTTCCGAGAGCATTCTTTCTTATCTCATCACCTATGATCTCAGGTCGTATGTTTCTTGTAATATAGATTTCAAGGTACCTGTAGATACCAATATAACCGAATGCATCAAGGTCGTCGGCAACCGAAAGAATTTTGAGGATCTCATTATTATTAAACCAATGAGTTTTGTATTCTTTGTCATCATGATGCTCAACTGCATCCAGAACATCTCCTGTCCCGGATTCAGGAAAATTATTTTCCAGAAGGAAATCCCTGCAGATTTCACTGCTTTGCAATCCATGTTTTATTCCGGGGTTGACCGACATCCCGATATCATGAAGATAGCAGGCAATTAGCAGTTTATTATAGAAATCCGAAGTAAATGATGTCACTTCATTTTTCCTGCATAACAGGAGTTCTCTGGCATATTTCCAAACCCGGCGATGATGACCCAGGTCATGGGAAAAAAGTTGTGTTTCCCTCCACTTTTCATTGAAAAATCTTTCAAGGATCTGCAGGTATCTATCTTCGGCAGATTCAATAACTTGTTCAAGATTCATTTTTCTGAAAATAAAAAAAGCAAAAGACACAGCCTTTTGCTTCTGAACAGGCTTAAGATATCTATTCTTATTTTATCATACTCTCGGCCAGATCGAGAATAGTGGTGTCATCAAAAGTAACTATTCCGCCTCCCGGTCCCTGTTCAAGATGTATTCCAACGCTTTGTCCCTTATCAAAATTTGTTCCTCCGAAGTAGTTTCTGACAGTTTCCTCATTCAGATCAAGCTTGTCAGCAATCTTTCTCATACTTCCGGAGGGTAATTGGTCTTTGATCTTCCGGAGTTCATTAAATGTGATTGTTTTTGCCATGATATCATTTATTAGTTAATATCAACTGATTATTTACAATACTTCGTTATGTTTTTATAAAACGTTAAATATCAAATATTTAACAAATTGAATTATAAATATACAATTTATTCATAATGAACATTTTGCGGCTCTGCGCCTTTGCGTGAAATAAAAGTTTAACGAACTATTATATTTAAATACCCTGAAACAAAGTTAATCAATAATTTACAAACATAAAAAATCATTTTACAAATTAGGGATATCCCTGATGATAAACACATTGAAACCGTTCAATTGCTTGAAGTCGAATTTTTTATAAAGGTTTATGGCTTTAAGGTTGGAATCATGGACTTCCAGTTTGACCGGAACCCCTCTTCTTTTTACCAACTCCAGCGATTGCTTCAAAAGCATTTTTGAAAGTCCCTTCCCCTGGAATTCCGGAAGGATGCCAAAATGGTGCAAAAGGATCCTTCTGCCATCAAAAGTCATCCATGAAGTTCCTGAGATCCTGCCGGTGCCTTTTTCAACCAAAACAAACAGAGTGCCGCCCATGCTGATGGTGGTCTCAATTATTTCCTTATTGTCACCCCGTTCGGGATTTCCAATACCTGTAAGATCCCATAATACGGATATACCCTCAAAGTCACCCTCCCGGTACTCCCTTATAAGGAATCTGTCTTTGATATCAGTTCCACTCATAGTTCTTTGAGAAATTCAAGAAACAATTTCATAGCCTCTTTTTTCCTTTTATCCAGTAAGAAATCTATATTTTCAGTCAGATACTTCCTGAGCTCTGTTCCGGTTATTGAACCGCTGTCTCTGAATCGTTCCGAAACTTTATCAATATTGTTAACACCCAGCGAAAGTGCATTGTTAAACTCTGTTGTAAATTCATCCGGAAGGAGTTTATTTGAGACCCAGCAGGCAAAAACAAACGGAAGACCAGTGTATCTTTTCCATTCCTCCGCCAGATCGATCCTGAACTGGTATTGATTTTCGTATTCAAAACACTGGTCCCCAATTAATACAACTGCCTCATTGTTTCGGATCGACTTAAAATCAAAATATTCCGATGTGTCAACCCAGGTAAGATCCCTTTGCCAGAATCTTCCGGCAATAACTTTCACAAGATTGACAGATGTCCTTGACCTGTAATCAAGAAAAACTTTATTAACTACATTAAATGGTGAATTGCTCATAATCTGGACAGTCCGAACCTTCCCGTCAGCACCAATGCAGTAATCACTTGTAATATGCGATTCTTTCAGATAGGGAATTACTGCCACAGGAATGAGTCCCAGATCAACCCTTCCCGAAATAAGCTTTTCTGCGCAGGCTGATGGATGATCAGTCTCGATAATCGCTTTTTTATCAAAGCCGCTTTCTGTCAGGCCGTAAATAAACGGATAGGTATTTGCATACCTCACCGCTGAAATCCTGATTTTCTCCATCATATGTTTTTTACTGCTTCTAAAATAGTATTTTTGTGTATATGATAGAAACAAATGAACATCCAAAAGTGTAAACAATGGAATTAAATAATCTTACGGCTATTTCACCCCTTGACGGAAGATACAGGCAAAAGGTTGATGAACTGGATAAATACTTTTCCGAGTTTGGTCTGATACAATACCGGCTGATGGTGGAAATTGAATATTTCATAGCACTTTGCGAAATCCCGCTTCCGCAATTATCTGATTTCGGAAAGGATAATTATACAGCGCTACGATCACTCTATGAAGATTTTGACATTAAAGAAGCCGAAAAGGTCAAGGAAACTGAAAAAATCACCAATCATGATGTTAAAGCCGTTGAATACTACCTTAAAGAGAAGTTTTTCCGGTCGGGGTGGGGTAAGTGGTCAGAATTCATTCATTTTGGACTTACATCGCAGGATATTAATAACACCGCAATTCCATTATCACTTAAAGATGCACTCACTGATGTCTATTTTCCTCTTTTGTTAGAATTAAGGGAAATGCTTGCAGGATTTGCTGAAGAGTGGAAAGAGATTCCGATGCTTGCCAGGACACATGGACAGCCGGCTTCACCTACAAGACTCGGAAAAGAGATTTCTGTTTTCATCGCAAGGATAGATGAACAATCGAAGTATTTCGGACAGATACCTTATTCAGCAAAGTTCGGAGGTGCAACAGGCAATCTTAATGCACACAAAGTTGCTTATCCTGAAATTGACTGGGTCGCTTTTGCCGGTAATTTTGTAAGCGAAGTGCTGGGGCTGCAACGTTCTTTCCCTACAACCCAGATTGAGCACTACGACAATCTTGCAGCCCTGTTTGATAATCTGCGCAGGATTAACGTTATTCTTCTTGACCTTGCACGCGATATGTGGTACTATATATCAATAGAATATTTCAGGCAAAGAATCAAAAAGGGAGAAATCGGATCTTCGGCCATGCCTCACAAAGTGAATCCGATAGATTTTGAAAACAGCGAGGGGAACCTGGGGTATGCAAATGCAATATTTGATCACATGTCGATGAAGCTTCCTGTTTCGAGACTTCAGCGCGATCTTACCGATTCAACCGTGCTCAGGAACATAGGAGTTCCTGTGGGCCACACTGTAATTGCTTTTAATTCCATGCTTAAGGGACTGAATAAAATCGTTGTGAATGAGGAAAAGATCAATAGTGATCTTGATAACAACTGGGCAGTAGTTTCAGAAGCATTGCAGACAGTCCTGAGACGTGAAGGATTCCATAAGCCCTATGAAGCATTGCTGGATCTTACACGTACAAACCAGAAAATAACCAAGGAATTGATTACTGGCTTTATTGAAAACCTGGATATCAGTGAATCTCTGAAATCGGAGCTGAAAAGCATCACCCCTTTTAATTATACAGGTTTTTAACCATCTTGCGGGACATATGAATAAAGCAAGACTACTTCTTAAATATATCGAACCGTATAAATGGTCAGCTGCCAGGAATATTGCATATAACATTCTGAGTGCAGTTTTTGCACTCGTCTCCTATACTCTTGTTATTCCATTCCTGAAAATTCTCTTTAACCGTATCGAAACTGTTTCGGATCCTGGCGTATTTCGGTTTAACCTTGATTATTTTGGATCAGCCGGTAAATATTATCTGTATGCATTTATTGATAAGTTTGGAGAATTCAATGCATTGATGCTTGTCTGCCTGATAGTTGTTATTGCCAGCATGTTCAAGAACGGTTTTATTTTTCTTGCAAACAACAGTATGGCTTTTATCAGAGCCTGTACTGTAAGGGATATCAGGGAAAAGATGTACCATAAAGTCCTTCGCCTGCCGATCTCATTTTTCACGGATGCCAGGAAAGGAGA
>JBBSAP010000145.1:0-7664 GCA_038252165.1 Bacteroidales bacterium
GTGTCCCATCATAGGGTTGCTTTCATGAAGAGCTTCACCGCGATTAACCACATCTGATTTTTTAATACCCAGGGCTTTGGCAAGTTCAGCCTGCTTTTCAGCTCCCTGCGGAACAAATTCATGAAGCGGTGGATCCATAAGCCTGAAGGTAACAGGAAGGTTATCCATAGCTTCAAGCGTGGCTTTCATATCTTTCTTGACATACTTGTATAATTCGTTGAGAGCTTTACGGCGTTCAGTTTCAGTATTGCTGAGGATCATTTTGCGAAGAAGAAATAAAGGTTGTTCCGATCCCTTACCGTAAAACATATGCTCAATACGGAAAAGTCCGATCCCTTCAGCCCCGAAATCACGTGCGATCTTTGCATCTTCGGCTGTATCGGCATTGGCGCGGACTCCCATTGTACGGTATTTGTCAACAATCTTCATGAATGACTGGAAACGCGGATTCTCCGTCGCATCCATAAGTTCTATAGCGCCTGAGTAAACATTTCCTTTTGTCCCGTTGATTGTGATTAAATCGCCCTCTTTGAGCACTATGTCGGTTCCTGAAATTTTTATTTTTTTTGCCGATGCGTCAACATGGAGGCTTCCTGCACCGACTATACAACACTTACCCCAGCCGCGTGCAACAAGTGCAGCGTGAGATGTCATCCCGCCTCGTGCAGTTAAAATTCCAACAGCGGCACGCATGCCTTCAACATCCTCCGGATTGGTTTCCTCACGGACCATGATGACTTTTTGTCCTTTCCTGTTCCATGCAACTGCATCTTCGGCAGTGAACACTATTTTACCAACTGCAGCACCTGGTCCTGCAGGCAGCCCTTTAGCTATTGGTTTGATTTTTTTCTCAGCATCGGGATTACATATAGGGTGAAGCAACTCATCAAGCTGTACCGGCTCAACCCGTGTAACAACTGTTTTTTCGTCGATGAGTTTCTCTTTCAGCATTTCCATCGCCATGTTAACAGCAGCTGTGCCAGTCCTCTTTCCTACACGGCACTGCAGCATGTATAATTTATTTTCCTGGATCGTGAACTCAATATCCAGCATATCATGGAATGATTTTTCAAGTATCTGACGTATTTCGACAAGCTCTTTGTATGTCTTTGGCATTGCCTCCTGCATACTTTTCAGGTGCTTGTTCTGTTCATTCTTTGTTTCATTGTTCAGAGGGCTCGGGGTGCGGATACCTGCAACAACATCTTCCCCCTGTGCATTTACAAGCCACTCACCATAGAACTGGTTTTCACCAGTTGCAGGGTTACGTGTAAAAGCAACACCTGTCGCTGATGAATCGCCCATGTTGCCGTATACCATAGCCTGAACGTTTACTGCAGTACCCCAGTTGTCAGGAATTCCTTCAATACGACGATAAGATACAGCCTTCTTTCCATTCCAGCTTTTAAAAACAGCCTTGATACTGCCTTCAAGTTGTTCTTTTGCATCATCAGGAAAGGGTTTACCCAGTACCTGTTTAACTTTTTTCTTGAATTTTTCCGAAAGATCCTTCAGCTCTTCAGCTGCGATATCTGTATCTGATTTATAGCCTTTCTTTTTCTTGAAATCATTAAGCATTTCGTCAAGTTGTTTGCGAATGCTTTTTCCTTCGGCAAGTTCAATTCCTTCAGCTTTTTCCATTACAACGTCGGCATACATCATTATCAGACGCCGGTAAGAATCCCACACAAAACGGGGATTATTTGTTTTCTTGAGGAAACCAGGGATAGTTGCTGTACAAAGTCCGATATTCAGAACAGTGTCCATCATGCCCGGCATGGATTTTCTTGCACCTGACCGGCACGAAACAAGCAAAGCATTTTTTGGATCTCCGTACTTCATCCCCATAGTCTCTTCAGTCAGCTTCATTGCTGCCCAGACTTCAGGCATAAATTCTTTTGGAAGAGTGCAATTGTTATCGTAATATTCATTGCAGGCATCGGTTGTAATTGTAAAACCGGCGGGTACAGGAAGTCCAAGAAGACACATTTCAGCAAGATTAGCTCCTTTACCTCCAAGAAGATTCTTCATATCTGCTTTACCCTCTGCAGTCTTCCTGCCAAAGGAATAAACTCTTTTTACTTTCGACATACTTTTATGAATTTATTATAAAACTAAATTATGGATTTCAAAAAATAAGGTGCAAAGTTAATATATAAAATTGAAATTCTGAATAGTGTTCAAAATTCATGACCTGGGGTGAAACATTATCAGGGTATCGCGCAAAAAGCTCCTGTCGATATGAGTATAAATCTCAGTTGTCATAATCGACTCATGCCCAAGCATTTCCTGTACGGCTCTCAGGTCGGCTCCAGCTTCGATCATATGGGTTGCAAAGGAATGGCGGAAGGTATGGGGACTGATCTTTTTCACAATGCCTGCCTTACCGGCAAGATCCCTGATTATGGTGAATATCATGGCTCTTGTGAGCTTTCTGCCCCTCCTGTTCAGGAAGACCACGTTCCCGTCATAAATTACAGGCAGCCTGCTCCTGTCGATCTTGTAAAGATCTATCTCCTTCAAAGCTTTATTGCTTATGGGAACGAGCCTCTGCTTATTTCCTTTGCCTGTGACGCTTACAAATCCCTCACCAGAATGAATATCCGTAAGCCGCAGGTTTACAAGCTCAGTAACCATTAACCCGCAACCGTAAAGAGTTTCAACAATCGCTTTGTTCCTGTGTCCCTCCGGCTTGCTTAGATCGATGACTCCAACAATCCTGTCTATTTCATCAACCGACAGAACTTCAGGGAGTTTTAGCCCGATCTTTGGTGATTCAAGCAGTGAAGATGGATTCTCTTTTATCTCCCCATCAATCAGCAGGAATTTATAAAATGCCCTTATACCCGAAAGAACTCTTGACTGGGTCCGGGCATTCTGGTTATCTGATCCAAACCAGTTTATGAACTTTTTCAGGTCGGAATAAGTGACAGAAGAGGGTCCGGAATTATTATCTGACCTTGTGATAAATTCCTCAAGCTTCCTGGTATCATTCAGATATGCTTCAATACTGTTTTCCGATAATGATTTTTCAAGCCTGAGATAGTTTTCGAAGTTTTTAAAAGATGTTTTCCAGGTGAGACTCATGAGGGTGTTATTTTTTTTCTGGTGTAAAAATATTATTTGATTGCCGGATTTCCTCATTAAACCCGGCTAATCTGTTAAAAAATTAATTTCTCTCATCCCAAGGCCCTTTTTCCCATGATCAAAGAGGGTAATGCATTAATAATCAGAGATTAAACCCCGCCACTATAAGGGATGAACCGGCGAGAGGTGAAAAATCACATATTTTAGTTATTTTTACACATTGTTAACCTGTTAAAATGGGGAGATGAAAATTCAAATTATCAATGGACCTAATCTTAATCTGCTTGGCAAAAGAGAGCCTGAAAAATATGGTAATACTTCCTTCGAAGAATACCTCGGTAAGCTCAGGATTCAATTTCCGTCATTAAGAATTGATTATTTTCAATCGAATATTGAAGGCGAGATAATCAGCAAGATCCATGAAACTGGATTTTCGTACGATGGCATTGTTCTCAATGCCGGAGGATATACTCACACCTCGGTATCGATTGCTGATGCAGTGGCTTCGGTTAAGACACCGGTAATTGAGGTACATATTACAAATATTGCTGCACGTGAGGAATTCCGGCATAACAGCCTGGTGGGCAAATATTGCACAGGCAGTATAATCGGACTCGGGCTTGATGGTTACAGACTTGCTGTGGAGGCATTGGTTGAAATCAGTTTGAAAACAAAAAAGACGGAATGATAAGAAAAAGGACAAAGATCGTAGCTACAATCTCCGATAAAAGATGCGATCCTGATTTTCTAAAGAAACTCTACACGGAGGGAATGGACGTAATCCGTATCAACTCGGCACATCTGAATATCGAAGGGGCTCTTCAAATAATGAAAAACGCCCGTCAGGTTTCGGATAAGATTGCAATTCTGCTCGATACAAAAGGGCCTGAGATAAGGACCAGTGTATGTGATTTCCCAATACAGCTTAAAAAAGGTTCAACTATTTTAATTGCAGGTAATCCTGATGAAAAAAGCTCAGACAAGATTATCAATGTATCTTACAAATCATTTGTCAATGAAGTTCCTGAAGGATCAGCGATACTTATGGATGATGGTGACCTTGAGCTCAGGGCTATGAAAAGGAATGGCGATTTCCTCGAGTGCCTTATTGAAAATGACGGAATCCTTGGATCAAGAAAAAGCGTAAACCTTCCCGGGGTAAAGATATGCCTCCCTTCATTAACTGAAAGGGACAGGACTTTTATTAAGATGGCCGTTGAAAACAAGGTTGATTTCATTGCTCATTCTTTCGTGAGATCAAAACAGGATGTTCTTGATGTTCAGGCTGTGCTTGATGAATATAAAAGCTGCATCAAGATAATTGCAAAGATAGAAAACGAAGAGGGAGTTGAAAACTTCGATGAGATACTCGAAAATGTTTATGGTATTATGGTGGCAAGGGGTGATCTCGGAATTGAAATACCTTATGAAAAGATTCCGGGCATTCAGAAAATGATGATCTCGAAGTGCATAAACAGCAGGAAGCCGGTTATTGTTGCCACACAGATGCTTCATTCAATGATAACTAATCCGCGTCCTACACGTGCTGAAGTAAGCGATGTTGCAAATGCAATTTATTCTCAGACAGATGCAATAATGCTGAGCGGAGAAACTGCAAATGGAAAATATCCTGTTGAGGCCGTGAAAACCATGTCAAAAGTTGCTCTTGAGGTTGAAGATAATAAGGAAAAGTTCCTCGATCTCCCTTCAGTAAATATAACTGGCGAGATTTCAGCCTACCTCGCAAAAGTTGCTGCTAAAACCTCAGTAAGAATTGGAGCAAAGGCGATTATTGCTGATACAACATGGGGAAAGACTATAAGGGACATGGCTGCTTACAGAGGCTATAACCTGGTACTTGCGCAATGTTACCTGGAAAGTACAATGAGAGAGATGGCTCTCTCGTATGGGGTATATGCAAGCTTTCAGGAAAGAAAGAAGTCGGTAGACGATTTTCTGAAAATTGCACTAATAGATCTGACGACACAGCATGACCTTAAAGCTGATGATGTTATAGTAGTGCTTGCAGGTAATTTCTCGGGACGTTCAGGTTTTTCATTTATAGAAGTTGGAACGGTCGAGTACCTGAAGGACCGGGTCGATATTATAGATTGACTTTTTTTAATTATTAATGGTCTGATTTTTGAGGATAGTATTAATGCCATAAACCAAATTATAAATGGTCAGATTGCTGTTATTCTCATTATGGCTTGTGTCCCATCCGGTTCATGTTTCGCTATTGAGCATTGATTATATGCCGGATCAGGAAAAATTTAAAGTATTCTTAAGAATTTATTTTGATGATTTCCTTCTTGATTCAGGAATTAATAATGCTGATCAGAAAAACCTCGATTTTTCCGGGGTAAACCTTTTTACCAGGGAAGTTATGGCAAAATACGTCAATGAAAGGCTAAAGATCAGTGTGAACAAAAGACAGATAAAGGCAGAATTGGGAGAAATGGATCTTTCGGAAAATGAATTAAGAATGAATTTATTTTTCAGCTCATCCGGGAAAATAAGTACCATTACTGTGAAAAATCTTATTATGACATCGCTTTATAACGATCAGGCAAACATGATAATTGTAAAGGTAAACGATTTTGAGGAGGGAGTAAAGCTAACGGCTGAAGAACCTGAAAAGACGTTTGGAATTAATTAACTTAAAGGTTGAGAGGAGATTAAGTAAGGTGAATAGTCTGAAAATAAAAAAACTGACAGTTGCAGTACTTCTGCTTTTCTTATACTGCAATGGCTGGGCAACCCATAACAGGGCAGGGGAGATCACTTATGTCCAGTTGTCGGATCTCTCATTTGAGATCACAATAACAACATATACTTATACACTGAGCTATGCCGACAGACCTCAGCTTGAAATAAGCTGGGGCGACAATACCTCTTCAATTGCCGACCGTCTAAGTATACTTTATCTTCCGAATTATTATAAGAGGAATATTTACAAGATAACACACACTTTTCCGGGTCCGGGGGTTTATAAACTTGTTGTCCAGGATCCTAACCGGAATGCAAATATTATTAACATTCCAAATTCAGTGAATGTTGTTTTCTCAATTTCAACGATCCTTCTCGTTAACCCTGCGATAGGGCGAAACAACACTCCTGTCCTGCTTAATCCTCCATACGATAAAGCAGCACGGGGATACGTCTTTATCCATAACCCGGGAGCTTACGACCCCGATGGCGACAGTCTTTCCTATGCCCTTACAGTATGTACCCGCGAAGATGGGAAACCTATTGAGAACTATAAGCTGCCTCCCTCTTCACATTTCTTAAGGGTTGACTCAATCAGCGGAGATCTTATATGGGACTCTCCGGTCGATACAGGAGCTTATAATGTAGCTATGGAAATTAGGGAATGGCGTTATGGAAAAAAAATTGGTGTGGTAGTAAGAGATATCCAGATAAATGTATATGATACAAAGAACAAGCCTCCTGTGAACGGGCCGCTTCATGACAGGTGCGTGGAGGCCGGGGATGTCATCGATTTTAAAGTTTCTGCAACCGATCCTGATAATGATTTCATTAGCATCTTTTCAACTTCAGGAATTTATAGTCTTGGTACATGTAATGCAATATTTACAAAGGTAGATTCAATAGCCGGCTATGCATCTTCAAGATTCAGATGGTCTCCATGCTATGAGGCAGTAAGGAATCAACCTTATAATGTCATAATTAAGGCTGATGACTACAGTGGGGAAAAGAAGCTCTCTGATATTGATAATTTCAATATTAAGGTCCTGGGTCCTTCCCCCGTGCTGACTGGTGCCTCTCCCGAAGGCAAATTTATTCGTCTGGCCTGGAATAACTACGGAACAATTGCAATATCAGGCTTTAATGTTTACCGGAAGGAGGGTGCTTCACCTTTTGTTCCTGATTCATGCACCTCAGGAATCCCTTCCTCGACAGGATTTGTAAAGGTCGGATATATTGCAGGCAGTTCAACGGTTTCTTTCCTCGACACTGACAACGGACAGGGTCTGCAGAACAGCAGAGAGTATACCTACCGGATAGTTGCTGTTTTTACAAATGGAGCTGAAAGCAAGGCTTCAAATGAGATCTCATCATCTCTTGTTTCAGGAGTCCCGGTTATCACCAATGTGAGCGTGAGAACTACTTCTGCCACAAATGGCTCCATAGTTGTAAGATGGAAAAAACCTGACAAGCTCGATACCATTCCTGCGCTTGGCCCCTATGAATACCTTATTTACAGGGCTGATGGTATAACAGGGACAAATTATACGCAGGTAAGGTCGATTCAGACTGCAACTCTTAACGAAACTGCATTTGCTGATACGCTTATCAATACCCAGACTGGCGGATTCATTTACAAGATTGAACTCTATAATAACACAACGGGAAACAGGTTCCTTATCGGTGATCCCGGGTATGCCTCATCAGTATTTCTTACTGCTGTTCCCGGCGACAGAAAGGTCCGTTTTGTTATAAACCGCAATGTTCCCTGGATAAACGCCAGATACGATTTCTTCAGGCTTAATGAAACCACAATGAAGTTTGATTCAATAGGCAGCACAAACGTGCTGAATTATGTTGATGAAGGA
>JBBSAP010000146.1:0-7609 GCA_038252165.1 Bacteroidales bacterium
ATAGCGATTTGTTTTATTTAACATTTTTTGTCAACTGGAGTTCCCTGTGGTTTGGAGGAGAGTTTTATAACCAAAAAAACATGGCTAAAGATTGCCTCAAGGATAGAATAGATTTTTAAAATTAGATTTGCCGCACGACCTAATAAGCCCTACCCACATTGCAGCACATTTGCAAGCCCACTGAGGCGACGCTCAATTCAATAGCTTGCAAAAGAGCTCTTTTCCTGCCCCGCATACCGGACAAAGATAATCATCAGGAAGATCGCTGAAAGAAATTCCCGGTTCAATACCCGAGGAAATATCACCCTCATCAGGATTATAGATAAATCCACAGATTGCACATTTATACCTTTCCATAGAATATCTTATTGGATCTTTATTTTTCTGACAACATCAATCACAGTCCCATCGACCCATTTTATTGCCGCCACAATATCGTCCTCAAATTCAGGCTTTGAAGGTTTGCCGCAGATCTTTTCTGCTTCATCCTTAAGCTCCTCAATAGTTTTAAGCGGAAGTCCGCTGTCTCTGACACTTTCAATCAGATCCTGGCGAAGCGGATTAATTGCAATCCCTCTCTCAGTAATTATAACATCTATAAGTTCACCCGGACCGCATAAAGTTGTTACCTCATCTACAATAACCGGGATCCTGTCGCGGAAGAGAGGTACAGGAAGTATGACATTCCTGGCATGAAGACAGTTTTGCCAGCCTCCTATGCCATGAAGAAGATAGCCGTCTGAATGAGTAACTACATTACCATTGAAATTAAGATCGACTTCAGTCGCGCCAAGGATCATTATGTCCATAAGGCTTGTAAGGTTTCCCTTGGAATGATAATTATAGGCATTAAAGACAGAATAAGGAATATGATTTGTGTTTTTCACAATTGAGGCAACCGAATCCAGGTCAAAAGCCTGGGCATCAAGAATATATCCCATCTGGCCCTGCTCAAGCATATCAACCATATATCTTGTGCTGCCTCCGAACCCGAATTTTGATTTCCAGCCTTTTTCCTTAAGGATTTCATGAATAAATACAGCTATAGCCAGTGAAGTGCCTCCCGCTCCTGCCTGTATAGTAACACCGTCTTTAAGGATACCTGATTTTTCAATGAAAGCAGCAGTCAGATCAGCTATTAAAAGCCTGTCGGGGCTTTTCGTAATCTGTGTTGTTCCGGAAACAATTTTTTCAGGGATTCCTATCTTATCAACAAGAACAACACAATCAACATAATTACCTTCTATTTCCATCGGATAGCATGGGATATCCACAAGATTGTCAGTCACAACAATAACTTTATCAGCATACATTGAATCAGCTTTTGCATATCCCAGGACCCCGCAGGCCGAATTGCCTCCTGTACCTTTAGCGTTCCCAAACGCATCGGCTGTCGGGGCAACAAGAACCGCAATATCAATTTTTACTTCCCCGTCCTGGATAGCCTGAACACGGCCGCCATGAGAGCGCAAAACCGCAGTGCCTTTCATTTTGCCTTCTGAAACAAACCTTCCGAGGGGCCCGTTCATGCTTCCTTCAATCCTGTTGATTGTTCCGTCCTCAAGGTACTTGATCAAAGGGTCATTGCACGCAAAAGAGGCTGAGGGGAACCAGACAAGGTCCTTCACTCCCATGATTGAAGCAATCTCAAACACCCTGTTGCTGATCAGGTCCCCATCCCTTAAATGATGATGCGTTGATATTGTCATGCCATCGCGAATGCCGCACCTTAACAGAGCTTCCTCAAGAGTGGCGACTACCTTGTTACCGTCGTCCGGAAAATCAGAGCAAATTGGAATCGGCGGACCATATTTATTGCCAAGAGGCCGGTGGTTGCCAACTCCCCGGAAAGGAATTGCCGGCTTGCCGTTGATCTCCGTCGGAACACTCCTGCCGGCTGCGTTTTTAACAGTCGCTATTGCCATATTAAAAGTTTTTATTTTAATTATTTCATTCCAGCAGGAATCTCATTTATCCAGTCTCCTGCCAGAAGTCCAAGCCTGATAGCCAGGCTTATTATTTTCTGAGCTCTTGCAACCACAGGAGGATCGATCATTTTTGAACCCAATGCAACAACTCCCAGTCCCCTGGTACGGGCATTGTCAAATGCAAGTACGATCTTTTTCGATTTTTCGATCTCCTCAGGTCCGGGAGCAAAGCCTTGCCGTATTACAGGAATCTGTCTGGGATGAATGCATCCCATTCCTTCAAATCCCAATGCTTTGGCAGATAAAACATTCTGAAGGAGAGCCTCCATATCATCTACATCCGGGAATACGGAATCTATCGGTTGAATGCCTGCTGCCTTGGCAGCATTTACGATCCGTGTTCGGGCATAAAGCGTCTCTTTGCCTTCAATTGTCCGTGGTACTCCCATATCGGCTGTAAGATCTTCCAACCCCACCGCAATTGCCACAACGCTTGCCGCTGATCTGGCAATCCCGAATGACATTTCAACGCCGAGAGCTGTCTCGATGATAGGCATCAGGTAAACCGGATTTGTTGCTCCGGTTTTGAATTTAATCTCAGAAATCCTGCTTTCTATTTTCCTGACAGTTGAAGCATCTTCACATTTCGGAATCAGGACAAGATTTACATTATGAGGAACAATAAACTCAAGGTCCTTCATTCCTCTCGCGCCCTGGTTTATTCTTGCCATCCGCTCTGCACCATTGAAATTTATCTGTCTCAGTGCATTTCTTACAAGGATCCTTGATTCATCCTTTTTTTCAGGACTGACGGAGTCTTCGAGATCAAGAATTATACCATCGGCAGAATGGAGTCCGGCATTTATCATCATGCTGGGCGTGTTTCCCGGAAGATAGAGCCTTGAAAAACGGAAGCGGTCTGTTGTGGTTGAGTATTTGTTTTCTGGCAGCAATTCAGGAAGATACTCCAGCTCCTTTCCCGTTATTTTTCTTATGGCCGATTCAAGCCTGGCGGCGATAACGAAAGGCAAAGCCCCGGAATCGTCAACCCTGAGAAATGCATCACTGATCCCGAAATAATTCAGAATTTCGATACAAAGCTTTTTAATTGATCCTCCATACAGTACTTCAACTTTTGATTTCAGGTTTATAACAATTCCGCCCCCGTCTTTCAGATCAAGGGTCATTTCGCAGTCGGATCTGACTTTCGGGCCGGAATTACCGGATACCGCAGAGCTATTGTTCATATCACCAAAAAATTTATTTCTAATGAATGCCAGTTAATCCATTTCCATTATTACTTCATCCTGCAGGGCGGATGGCCTGTATTCGCATAATTCGATAAGAACCCCCCCAGTCGATTTGGGATGAAGGAAAGCTATATCCAACCCTTCAGCACCTTTCCTGGGATTTGCATCTATTAGCTTTACTCCCTCTTTTTCAGCATGTTTCAATTGTGCATCGACATATTTTACAGCAAATGCAATATGATGTATCCCCTCACCTCTTTTCTCAATGAATTTTGCAATAGGCCCATCGGGATCGGTCGATTCAAGCAATTCGATTTTTGTCTCTCCTACCATAAAAAAGGCAGTTCTGACTTTTTGGTCTTTTACTTCTTCAATATTGTAGCACTTCAGTCCAAAAACTTTCTCATAGAATCTGACTGAATCCCTGAGATTTGTTACCGCTATTCCAATATGTTCAATATGTGATGGTTTCATGAAATATATAATATGAGTATCGGCTATTAGTAATAAAATTCTTAACGAGCTTGATTATCTGCGATTCATTTTCATGTACTCACCCCAACCCCTCTCTGCTGAGCAAAGAGGGGCCAAAACCAATTCATCCCTTTCTTTTGCTTGCAAGAGAATCCCGTTTGCGGGATCGATGAAGTCAACGGGGCTGGAGGGATAAGTGCAGGCAAAGTCGAGATCTTGTCTAAGCTTTTATTATTCATTCCTGATAGTCATTATATAAAATAAATATTCTGAAGTATAATATAAGCAAAATTAACTGCTTAAAAATATATCTGCCAGATAAACATCATGTTTCTGAAAATTTTCTGAGTTATTACTCTCTCAGAATGGAAATTCGACAGGAGTATTTATTTCTGACTGCTCGTTCTTGGGTTTTTTGGCAGCCATATGAATGGGATTTCCGTCAACAAATATTGCCTTGTAGGGAGTCACGGGACAGGCAAATTCACAATGACCGCAGCCAATACAGATATCCTGGTCAGTTTCAGGAATTACAAGGTTTCCCTCATATGGAATCATATACACAGCTTTGGTAGGACATGCCTCAGAACAGGCGCCGCAGGCAGTTTTCTCTGTCTTTACAATACAGTTGTCCTTAATGAAATTGACTTTGCCAATCTGTGTAAGTTTCTTGGCCTCAAGCATAAGAGGCTTTAATGCATTTGTAGGACAAACTTCTGTGCATACTGTGCAGTTGTATGTGCAGAAGCTTCTGTGATAATCCATAACAGGCTGCATAAGTCCGGCTATTCCATATTGCTTTACTGCAGGCTGAAGCACATTGTTCGGACAGGCTGTAATACAAAGGGAACATGCTGTACAGTGCTTATTGAAATCCCCGATCGATCCTGCACCTGGTGGACAAACCGGTGATGTTTTTAGTTCTTTTACAGTAGATTGCTTTTTCGGTACCGGTACACTCTTCTTTTCCTGTCCTTTTACGATCTGTGAAATGCCCAGCATCATCAAAAGCGATCCGGCGACAAACTTGCGCTTGCTTTCGTCAGTCACAGGCCCGGGGGTTTTTGAACTCACGAGGCCGTATGAAAGCGCTTTGTCAGGGCAGTTATTAATACAGTTGAAGCAATCGACACAGCGGCTTACATCAATATTATAGTTCAGAAAATCGATACATGATGATTTGCAGCCTATCGAGCATCTTCCGCATCGTGTACATTTGCTTTCGTTGAATTTAATCCTGAACAGCGAAACCTTTGAAATCAGACCAAGCAGGGTGCCAACAGGGCAGAATATGTTGCAATAGAGCCGGCCTCTTATAAAAGAGAGAATGCTGACCAGCAGCAGAAAGACAACCGGAATCACATAGGTAAGCAAACTGAATGCTTTTATCTCAATATGATGAAAGGTATATGCGTCGAATTTGCCGAACACCCAAGCCAGAAAATTGTTAATCAGAAGTATGACAGGCTTGCCGAAATAGGTCATGAATCGCCCGAAGATACTGTAGGGATCAAGAATGGTAACTGCATAAATGCCCCACAAAATTCCTGTGCCAAGGGTTAAAACAAGTAATGAGTACCTTATTATAGTGAATGGCTTTCTGTAACCATATCTCCTGAACTTCTTTTTAACCTTACCACCTATTCTGCTGAACAGGTCCTGACCGATCCCAAGCGGGCACAGGAATGAACAGTAAGTCCGGCCTGAGAGGAGTGTCAGCAACAGGACAATAATAAATCCACCTGTCGCCATTGTCTTCAGATCAATATATTTAAGGAGTGATGGAATGAACTGGAGATAGAGAAGGTAGTTGATATATTTTTCAGGAATAAAAGACCTGAAATCCGCAAATACAAAAATAAAACAGATCAGAACCACTGCCGAAAATCCAATCCTAAATTTTCTGAGAAAGGAAGAGGTCATTATGGATTACATTTTAATGCGCTTAATATTTAGGGAGTCAAGATTCATGTTACCAAGGCCCATTTTAAATGCGATGGGGATATATTCGACCTTCTGAGGATCAACTCCGAGCATTTTTGCTGCGGCAGCATCACCTGCAACCCAATCGGTTGTTATTATCTGCGATTTCATCTGGACAATATCTTCCCTGGATACACCCTGTGGCCCATTTTTAACCATAACATTATAACAGTCAATAATATTAAGAGCTGGCTTCTTTTCAAACAATGCATAATCAGCGATGCACTGATGCAGATTATTTGAATGCCAGAATCCCCTGTCCCAAATAACTCCCATTGAATTTTTAAGACAGGCCGTCATTATTGTTGAATTATGATTTTTAAGGATTGGAACATTGATAAAAACATCCGTTTCGAGAAGCAATTCGTGAACTTTTGCCTTTTTCAATTTCACACCACCCGGAATTTGGATTTCCTGAAAATAGTTCTCCGTATTGCCCGGAACAACCTTGGCTCCGGCAGATTTAGCAGCTTTTTCAATACCGGAATTCTTATATGTGTTTACCCAGTTATCGCAGGTATGATCAAAAACATACACCATTTTTGCCCCGGCTTTGAAACAATGCTCAATTATCCTTTTTACAAGCAGAGGATTTGTATTGGCTGCAAGCTCAGGAATTACATCCCATCCAATATTGGGTTTAATAAGAACTTTCTGCCCTTTCTGAACAAAAGCACCCATTCCTCCCAGTTCCTGAATTCCCAGATCAAACATCGCGTCAGGGTTTCCTCCCATGATAGCAACCATATCATATTTGGCGCTTCCGGGAACTGATGCCCACAATTTTTCATATCCCCCCAGGCTTAGAGCAGCACCGGCGGCAATTCCTGCTCCAACTGAAGATTTAAAGAACTCTCTTCTTCTCATGATTAATCCCTGATTTTTTTTAATGGAAAAGTTTTCAAAAATACGACTTTTTTTTTATTATTCGTCAACGATTGTAAATTGTATATTAGCAACGGAATTATGGCTGACATACTGATGCGTTAATTTCAACTTTAGTCTTTATTATTTGTTATTTAATCTTAAAAAGTATCATTTCATGAAAGTACTTTATTACGATTGTTTTTCAGGAATAAGCGGCGATATGAATCTCGGAGCGATGATTGATCTTGGTATAGATTTATCATTTTTACAAGGCGAGCTTGGCAAGTTAAATCTTCGCGGCTGGGAGCTTGTCGCAGAAAAAGCCCAGAGACACGGTATTACCGGCACAAAAGTCACTGTAAAGCAATTAGTTCATGAACACACCCACAGGCACCTTTCAGATATTGAAAAGATAATCTACGGTTCATCTCTTTCTGAAGATGTCAAACAACTTACCATGAAAATCTTCATGAAGATCGCAACGGCAGAGGCTGCAGTGCACGGGATCGACATTGAAGAAGTTCATTTCCATGAGGTTGGGGCAATAGATTCAATAATAGACATAGCCGGGGCAGCTATCTGTTTCAATGCATTGAATGTAGGAGCAGTATATGTTTCGGAAGTTGAACTTGGCAGCGGATTTGTAAATTGCGATCACGGGAAGCTTCCTGTTCCGGCTCCCGCCACTGTTGAAATAATCAAAGGTATACCTGTAAAGACCGGGGGAGTCGATTTTGAAGCGACTACCCCAACAGGAGCCGCTATCATTTCAGCTCTTGGAACAGGATTCGGCAGCGGGGCGCACTTAAAAATAGAAAAAACCGCTTACGGGGTCGGGCATAAGGATCATCCCTTAATTCCTAATCTGCTAAGGGTATGCCTCGGAGAAATTTCGGAGACTCAAGTCCCGGGACATAAAGCCCTCCTGATTGAATCAAATATCGATGATATGAATCCGGAGTTTTACGACCATATCATCAACAGGCTCTTTAAGGCAGGGGCATCGGATGTTTACTGTTCCCAGATAATAATGAAAAAAGGGAGACCGGGTGTTGTCTTAAATGTCATATGTGAATTGGGATTAGAGGATATAGTAAAGGAAATAAT
>JBBSAP010000147.1:0-7581 GCA_038252165.1 Bacteroidales bacterium
ATTTCTGACACATCAGTTTGGGATTCCTCATCCCGGGGACTCGGGTTTCGTAATGACATTTTTTTTTTTCTGGTGGGGTGTATCAGTGGCGTTTCGCTTGAGCGAATCGCCTCTGATCCACCCTTTTATCACAATAAATACATGTCATTCCGAGCGTTAGCGAGGAATCTCTATCTTAAATTTTTATTGATTCCCGATACTCATAAAATTTAATATCATAGATAAAAAGAAAATAACCCCTATGCTCATTTTTCGATCAGATAGCATCCAGTAACCAGCAACCAGATTATTTAATCAAATTACTTCTGATTTCAGCAACGGCTGCTGAAAGCTCTTTAAAGACTTCAGGTGAAAGGTTGGACTGCACCTCCGATTTCAGAACTGTAACATTCGTTGCCTGGTCATATTCAGGTCGTACCGGTGATGTTTTGAGGGTGATCTTGTCAAAAATAACCTTTATCTTTTGAACCTGTGTAAGAAGCTCATCAATTGCAGGGTGACCTTTGCTGCTTTCAAGCAGGTCGATAAGTATCCCGACTGAAAGCTTCTGGTCAATAATCCTGCCAACCAGCTTATTTCCGTTTAAATCCTTCATATCCACAAGCTGTGTCGATATATACAGACCTTCAAGCCAGCCGCCTGAAAGAACCATTGCCGCCACTGCAGGTTGTCCGTTATCCTCAAGATATGAATTTGAATTAAGATAAGTCTGGGATACGATATCCATAATTACATCAGTGTTATGGATGTTCTCTTCCAGCTTGTCAATATCCTCCTGATCAATTGCATCCAGAATGCCGAGGCCGTCGGCCATCTTTTTTGCGGCATTCATGTAATTGATTATAAGCTGGGTCTGGTCGTACAAACTTGCAAAACTCAGATCGCACGTATAAATACCAAGATTGAGAGCCTTGCTCTTGTTGGTATTATATTTATTTGTGTTTTCTATTGCATTCAGAAGGTTGTCGTTAAAAAGCGCTCCTGCTGATTTAATAAGCATTGCAGACTCAAGTGGAGACGGCAATGTATAAAAGATCTTTTCAGCCTGCTTAATATCTTCATAAACGGCTGCATTTGCTCCTGGAGCTGTAAGGGAATCTGCTTCCTTATTTGCATTTTTTCCGCCCGAACGACAGCTGGCAAACATTAACGACATAAAGAGCACCACCCCAAGAACACTGTTACTGATTTTAAGAAGTTTATTCATGATTCAGTTATTTTTATGATCTTTTCTAATTCACGCTAAATTAGTACTATATTTTAATTTTTCATAAACAGCTGTATCTAACCAATCGTATTTCTAACTTTGCAACAAATGATTAAAAATGATCAGCTCACAAAATAAACGCAAAGAACTTGAACATATTTTAAGTAAGGAAAACTTTGTTAGGATCACCGGGGCAATAAAGATATTACGGGATGAAACTCCTTTCAATGGAGCTATAGGATTACTGGTAGCTTTTTACAATGAAACTGATGACAGTTCAGTAAAAAAGCTTATAACGGAGTTTTTAAATGACCTTAAGGACCAGTCATCCTGTGAAGAGGTTATCGCCGAAATAAAAAGGGTATTAAAACCAGAGACTCAAAGGATGCTGGTTTCATCGTGCTGGCAGTCGGGACTTAATTATTCCGCTTATTCGTCAGTCTTTGCGGACCTGTTTATGAATGGAGACTATCTGACAGCTATTGAGTGTTTTACAGTGATAGAGTCATCCGTTAATAACCTGTCAAAGCCCGAGAAAGATTCAATTACAGAACTGATCCGCGAGGAATCGGCCGCCGGTATCGGAGAAAAGAAGGCACTGGCCAGGGAGTTAATCTCGGTTCTGGAATAAATTCTTTTTAACCGCAAAGATCGCAAAGAAATAAAGAACAATATTTTGACTTTGCGTACTCTGCAAAACTTAGCGTGCTTTGCGGTTAATGGATTTTGTCTTCCATGATTGCATTATTCATATGACGAAAAGTACTTCATAAACTGTGTCCTTTCAAAGAGAGCCGGTTTTTCGTAGTTAACATAATTCAGTCTTCCTCTGAAGTCATCAATACTTTTAAATCCTTTTACTGTCATCCAGTCGGATATCTGCTGGTTCATCGTTTTGAGGTACTCTATACCTTTATTATAAAGAGCTGAACAAACCTGGACAGTATCAGCCCCGGCAAGAAGATATTTTACGGCATCCTGACCTGTGTGCACGCCGGTAGAAGCTGAAATGTCGATCTTGATATCCTGTGCGCTGGCCATGCCAATCCATCTCAGAACATATCGCCGCTCATTTTCCTCGCTTAAAATTGAAGCAGGAATTACATCCATCTTATTAATATCAATATCAGGCTCATAAAACCTGTTAAACATAACCACGCCCTCAATGCCCCGGTTATAAAACTGGTCAATCATATACAGAATATTCGAAAACCGGTAACCAATTTTCAAAGCGACAGGGATCTTAACCGTCTCCTTAAGGCTTTCAATAAGGTCAAAATAGAGTTTCTCAGATTCGGCAGACGACTTTTTTCTGTCGACAGGCATGAAAAAGACATTGATCTCGATGGCGTCAGCCCCTGCTTCTGCAATGTTTTTAGCGAACCCGGTCCATCCCCTCGCTGAAAAGCAATTGATGCTGGGAATGACAGGGATGCTCAGGTTTGTCTTTGCTTTTCTGATCAGGTCAAGGTAATTGTCAACTGAGTTTGACTGGATATAGTTTGCCAGATAGTCATCTGCCTCGGGATATCCGGGATTGTATGAAACCGAATGGATAAAATAATTAATCTGTTCTTCAAAGAGCGATTTCAGGACCACCGCTCCCGCCCCGCTGTCCTCAGCTTCCTTGAGCTGACCGAGTGTAGAGGTAATACCGCTGCTGCTGACAATCAGAGGGCTTTTAAGGCTGAGTCCAAGGTATTTTGTTGAAAGGTTTTCCATATAAAATTGGTAATTATATTAAATGAAATAAGATTCAGTTGTTAAGTACCCCCTTTCTAATTTCCCCCAGGGGGGAAAAGAAATACCCCTTCCCCCCTGGGGGAAGGCTGCCTGCCTGCCGGTAGGCAGGGGAAGGGGGTTAAAATTTATATTCTTCCTCCAAATATAAGACTTCCTATTCTGACTATTGTACTCCCCTCCGCGATTGCTATCTTAAAATCGCCTGACATTCCCATCGAGATCTCTCTGAAACAGGGTTTTTCAGCGAAATATCCTTTCCGTATTTCGTTAAAACATCCAGCCAGAGATCTGAACTCTTTGCAAATCCTTTCCGCATCTTCAGTAAAAGTTGCCATGCCCATTAACCCGCATATCCTTATTGAATTGAGTTTCCGGAAATCTTCTGAAACAGTCATCTCAAATATTTCTTCCATGCTGAATCCGAATTTGGTCTCCTCCTCTGCAATATGGATCTGCAGCAGGCAGTCAACAACCCTGTTAATCCGTGACGCTTCAAGATCGACAATTTTAAGCAGCTTAAAGCTGTCAATTGAGTGGATCAGGGTTATGAACGGGACGATCAGCTTCACCTTGTTCCTCTGAAGGTGACCTATCAGGTGCCATTCAATATCAGCAGGAAGAAGATCCTTTTTTTGCAGAAGCTCCTGAACCCTGTTTTCGCCAAAGGATCTCTGGCCTGAATTATAGGCCTCGAGAATATCAGATACAGGTTTTGTCTTCGATACAGCAACAAGCTTGACAGATTGCGGTATCTGTTGTTTCAGTGACTTTATATTGGATGCTATATCAATCATATATTTACCCCCAACCCCCTAAAGCCTGCCTGCCGGTAGGCAGGGGGGCAATAAGAATGAACTAACAAGCCCCCCTTCAGGGGGGATGGGGGGCAAAATCAGTTATAATAAGTGTATTACCAGTCCGCTTCTTAGTTTTGGTTCAAACCAGGTTGTTTTTGGGGGCATTATATTTCCCGAATCAGCAATGTTTATAAGCTGATTCATCGATACCGGGTAAAGTGCAAAAGCCACTTTCATTTCCCCGCTGTCAACCCTCCTCTCAAGTTCGCCAAGTCCTCTTATACCACCAATAAAATCGATCCTTTTTGATCTTCTCAGATCCTGGATATCAAGAATCGGAGTGAGTACCTGATTTGCAAGGATCGTAACATCCAGTCCTCCGATAGGATCAGTGTCGTCATAAGTTTCAGGACGGGCATTAAGGCTGTACCATTTCCCATCCATGTACATTGAGAAATTATGAAGTTTCCTGGGTTTGTATATTAATGCTCCTTTCGCCCTGACTACAAATCCCTTTTCCAGCTTTGCAAGGAACTCTTCCCCGGACATCCCGTTCAGATCCTTGATAGTCCTGTTATAGTCCATTATATTCAACTGATTATCAGGAAAGTGCACAGCCATAAAAAAATTGTACTCCTCTTTACCGTTATGTACAGGATTATTTTCACGCTTTTCTTTTCCCACAAGTGCAGCTGCAGCGGTCCTGTGATGGCCATCAGCCACATAGGTGAAAGGGACCTTTTCAGCGAAGAGCTTTTCAATAAGTATATTTTTTTCACGATTCTTAACCACCCAGAAAGTATGACCAATGCCATCATCAGAAATAAAGTCATACTCGGGAGTCTCCTTTTCAGTAATTGAGCTCACTATTTTATCAATCTGCTTTACAGACGGATATGCAAAAAACACAGGTTCAATATTAGCATTATTGACCCGCACGTGGATCATGCGATCCTTTTCCTTATCTGGTCTGGTAAGTTCATGTTTCTTTATTACACCATTCAGATAATCATCAACTGATGCACAACCAACTATGCCATACTGAGTCCTGCCTTTCATTGTCTGTGCATAGATATAAAAATGGGGTTCTTCATCCTGGATCAGCCATCCTTTTTTCCTCCAGAGGAAAAAATTACTTACTGATTTGTTATATACCTCTTCGGAATGAATGTCAGTCTCTGGCAGAAGATCGATTTCAGATCGTGTAATATGAAGAAGGGAGCACTCCTTGCCATGGGCCATCTTAAATGCCTCCTCTGTATTCATTACATCGTATGGCAGGCAGGCCAGATCGCTGGCGATCGATTGTGGAGGTCTTAATCCCCGGAAGGGTTTGACAACAGCCATTTAGTTTCCTGTTTTTTCTTATTATTTCTACCTGTTTCTACTTATTTACCCTGAATTTTTCGCTGCCTGTCTTAAAATAACTGACTATCTGCTTTGCTGCAGCTATCCCGGCATTCATATTTGCTTCTTTGGTCTGGGCTCCCATCTTTTTCTCAGTAAAAAGAAACCTGCCCTTGTATTTCTCTTCAAAAACAGGTTTGCTATCAGGTTTAACATCCGTCAGGTATATGAAATCGGGACGATTTTCAAAAATCTTAAGAAGATCTTCCTCGTTTATAATTTCCTTGCGTGCTGTATTAATAAGGACGGCATTAAAAGGCATATTTCTCAAAAGATCGAACCCTATCGATTTGACAGTTGAACTGTTTGCCGGCAAATGCAGCGAAACATACTGGCAGGTTGAATAGAGCTCTTCCACTTTTCTGCACACTTTTGCACCTGAGGCAACTATTATATTATCATTGACAAAAGGATCAAATGCATAAGTTATCATCCCAAAGCCCCTGCCAATCTCTGCAACCCATCTCCCTACATTCCCAAAAGCATGAATACCAAGTTTCTTTCCGCGTAATTCGGTTCCTGTGCTGCCACTGAAACCTCCTCTTGCCTGAAAGAGCATCATTTGGAAAACAAGCTCGGCAACAGCATTTGAATTCTGACCCGGGGTATTCATAGCCACAACGCCATGAGCAGTACAGGCTTCAAGATCTAAATTATCATACCCTGCTCCGGCTCTTACAACAATCCTCAGTTTTTTGGCAGCAGAGAGTATTTCCTCAGTAACCAGGTCACTCCGGACAATCAAAGCGTCGGCATCTGAAACTGCAGACTGAAATTCACTGATAGTTTTATAGTTCTCAAGTAAACCAAGTTCGTAATCTTCTGCCCAGGCAACTTCCCGGATCTGTTCTATTGCTGCCGGGACAAATGGTTTTTCTGTTGCAACAAGTATTTTCATGACCAATCCTTAAAGAATTCTATTGAAATAAATAAAAGGGATATATTAAACCCTGAGTTAATTCACAGCTTCAAATTCTTTCATTATATCAATTAACGCTTTGACACTCTCCTGCGGAAGGGCATTATAGGTTGAGGCGCGGAATCCACCAACAGAGCGATGTCCCTCGATACCAAGTATTCCTTTTGATTTTGCAAATTCGGCAAACGGCTTTTCAAGTTCCTTATATTCATCGGTCATCACGAAACAGATATTCATGAGCGACCTGTCTTCCGGGTCTTTAATTGTGGGAACAAACAGTTTATTTCTGTCGATCTCGTCATAAAGCATCGCGGCCTTTTCAATATTCTTTTTCTGAATAGCTTTGATGCCGCCAAGGGCCTTTAACCAGTGAAGCGTCTGCTGTGCAGCAAATACTGCAAAAACAGGAGGTGTATTGAACATTGATTCCCCCTTAATATGGGTGCGGTAGTCAAGCATTGTCGGGATAGGACGCGCAACTTTGCCAAGGACATCCTCTTTTAGGATAACCAAAGTAACACCTGCCGGTGCAAGGTTTTTCTGAGCGCCAGCGTAAATAATGGAATACTTCGATACATCAACAGGACGGCTGAAGATATCCGATGACATGTCAGCCACAAGAGGGATGCTTACTGTGGGATCCTTTTTCAGTTCAGTTCCGTAGATGGTGTTATTGGTAGTTATGTGGAAATAGTCAGCATCGGACGGAACAGTATAGTTCTTAGGAATGAAATTGAAAAGCTTGTCTTTTGAGGAAGCCACTTCAACAACTTCTCCATAAAGCTTAGCTTCTTTCAGAGCCTTGCCTGCCCATTCGCCAGTATTCAGATAAGCCGATTTTTTAGTCATCATATTCATAGGGACCATTGTAAACTGAAGGCTGGCTCCCCCTCCAAGCAAAATGACCTGATATCCGGAGGGAATTTCAAGTAATTCCTTAACCAGTGCTATCGTGTCATTCATGCAAGCTACAAATTCCTTACTGCGATGTGATATCTCCAAAACCGATAAGCCTGAACCGGCAAAGTCTTTAATGCCTTCAATTGTCTTGTCAATTGTGTACTGGGGAAGAATTGAAGGACCAGCGTAAAAGTTGTGTTTTTTCATGATTAGAGAAATATGTTAATAATTTGAAGAATCTGAATAGAGCTTATTACAAAAATAAGGAATTTTAAGTATATGCAAGAGCAATATAAGGACTAAAGTCCATTATCAATTTATTATTATTGGGGAAGCTTCAAAAGTGTTGTAACCACCCCCAAACCCCCCGAGGGGGGCTTTATAAACATCTGTGCATCAATAAGTCCCCCTTGGGGGATTTAGGGGTAATCATTTTAAAAGAGGCTTATGAGATAGCCTCAGTCTCTCCGGCTTTAAGACCTTAAATATACATTATATTACTTCGAAATTATAACCTGATCCCAATCAGATGTTTTTTAATTTGTTTAATTACTTTTGTTGATATGTGATTTTTATTTCATGGTAACAGAGAACCATCTTCTTCAGAA
>JBBSAP010000148.1:0-7564 GCA_038252165.1 Bacteroidales bacterium
AGGAAAGACAACGACAATAGCAAAAATCGCTTACCAGTATAAACTCGAAGGTAAGAAGGTGCTTCTCGGTGCTGCTGATACATTCAGGGCAGCTGCCATTGACCAGCTTCAGATCTGGGCTGACAGGGCGGGTGTCCAGATCATAAAACAGCAGATGGGTTCTGATCCGGCATCTGTGGCTTTTGATTCGGTTAAAGCGGCTGTGGCCGGCAAGTATGATGTAGTTATAATCGATACTGCAGGCAGGCTCCATAATAAGGTGAACCTGATGTCGGAACTGTCAAAGATCAAACGCGTTACAGAGAAAGTTATACCTGAGGCCCCCCATGATGTTTTACTTGTCCTGGACGGATCGACAGGTCAGAATGCTTTTGAACAGGCAAAACAGTTTACAGCAGCCACAAGCGTGACAGCAATGGCAATAACCAAGCTCGACGGCACTGCTAAAGGAGGAGTTGTGATTGGCATTTCTGATCAGTTTAATATCCCGGTCAGATATATAGGATTAGGTGAAAAACTGACTGATCTTCAGATATTTAATCCATATGAGTTTGTGGATTCACTATTTAATGCTGAAAAATAAATTTTTAGCACTTGTCTTATGATTATAAAAACCCCCTTTCTTTTTTCCCCCAGGGGGGAAATGATTGTCACACCTTCTCCCTTGGGGAAGGATGGGTAGGGGGTAATTAACTAAGAAAATCTTGAATAATATCCCTCATAGAAAACTCAATATCGTAACCCTTGGCTGTTCCAAGAATACCGTCGATTCCGAGAAGCTTCTGATGCAGATCCAGGCAGGGGGTTATTCAGTTGTTTATGATCCCTCTGACATTTCAGCCGATACTGTGATTATCAATACATGCGGATTCATTAATGATGCCAGGGAGCAGAGCATAGATACGATTCTACGCTTTGTAAAAGCCAGCCAATCGGGTGAAATTAATAACCTTTATGTAATGGGCTGTCTTTCCGAGAGATATATGGATGCACTGAAGGATGAGATACCTGGGGTAAGGAAATACTTCGGCGTTAACGACATGAATCAGATCCTTCAGGAACTAGGGATCGAATTAAAGAAAGACCTCATACCTGAAAGGATCCTTACAGGTCCTGGTCATTATGCATATCTTAAAGTATCTGAAGGATGTGACAGAAGTTGTTCATTCTGTTCCATACCGCTGATAAGGGGGAAATGCATTTCACGGCCCTTGGAAGAGCTTGTTGAAGAAGCTGTTAATCTCGCCCGGCATGGGGTAAAAGAGCTAATCCTGATAGCACAGGACCTTAGCTATTACGGACTTGACCTGTACAAAACTCAAAAACTCCCTGAACTAATTTCAGAATTGCTTAAGATTGAGTCGTTTGAATGGATCAGACTGCATTATCTGTATCCTGCAAATTTTCCTGAAGAGATTATCTCATTGATGAAGGATAATCCAAGGATATGCAGTTATATTGATATCCCTATCCAGCATATCTCCGGTAAGATACTGGATATGATGAAACGGTCGCACGATGAAACTGAAACCCGACGATTGCTTTATAAACTCAGAAAGGAACTACCCGGCGTTGCGATCAGAACTACACTGATTGCAGGTCATCCCGGAGAGACTGAAAAAGAGTATAACGAACTTAAAGAATTCATTTCAGAGTTCAGGTTCGACAGGCTTGGGGTATTCGCTTACAGCCATGAAGTGGGAACATATGCCTATGAAAATTTTAAGGATGATATATCTGAAAAAGTTAAGGAATCAAGGGTGGCTGAGCTAATGTCAATTCAGCAGTCAGTCTCAGAAGAGCTGAACCTCGAAAAAACAGGTAAGATACTTAAGGTCCTGATCGATAGGAGGGATGGTGATTATTTTGTCGGAAGAACTGAATTCGACAGCCCCGAAGTTGATAATGAAGTCCTTATCAGTGCAGAGTATAATATAAAACCCGGTAATTTTTACGACATCCAAATTACCGGGTCTACAGAATTTGATCTTTTTGGAAATCCCCTATAATGCCTCCCTGGAAGGTTGGGAGTCAGGGGCAGGAGGTATTTCCTCCTTTTTCTTCTGGATCTTTATCTTTATTTCCGATTTGCCGGAAATGAATCCCACATGAATAGTATCTCCCTCCTTTAGGTCCGCTTTAATGAGCAATTCAGCCATCGGGTCTTCCAGATATTTCTGTATTGCCCGTTTCAGCGGCCTGGCGCCGTAGTTGGCATCGAATCCCCTGTCAGCAATGTAATCCCTTGCGGCTGTAGCTATTTTAAGCTGATAACCAAGCGATTTTACCCTGTCGTACAGTCCTTTAAGCTCAAGGTCTATGATTTTGTTGATCTCCTCCTTGCCAAGCGAATTGAACATAATCACATCATCAATCCTGTTAAGGAATTCCGGGGCAAAAGTTTTTTGAAGGGCTTTCTGCAGAATGCTTTTTGTCTGCTCATCCCTGGTCGCTTTCCTGGTAGATGTGTCGAAGCCGACTCCATGTCCGAATTCAGATATCTGTCTGGTCCCGATGTTCGAAGTCAGGATTACGATGGTGTTCCTGAAATCCACCCTTCGACCGAGGCTGTCAGTAAGCTGTCCTTCATCGAGCACCTGGAGAAGGATATGAAATACATCCGGATGAGCTTTTTCAATTTCATCAAGAAGAACAACCGAATATGGTTTCCTTCTGACTTTTTCTGTCAGCTGTCCGCCTTCTTCATATCCGACGTATCCCGGAGGCGCACCAACGAGCCTCGAAACCGAGAATTTCTCCATATATTCACTCATATCGATCCTGATGAGATTATCAGTAGTATCAAAAAGGAACTTGGCAAGCACTTTTGCCAGTTGGGTCTTTCCGACACCCGTAGGACCCAGGAAAATGAATGTTCCAATAGGCTTATTGGGATCCTTGAGTCCGGCCCTGTTCCTCTGAATTGATTTCACAACCTTCTGTATTGCCTCATTCTGCCCGATAACTCTTCCACTCAGCTCATCGGCCATCTTGAGAAGCCTTGTGCCTTCGGTCTGGGCGATACGCTGTACGGGGACACCGGTCATCATGGCAACAACTTCGGCCACTTTTTCGGCATCAACTGTTTCACGGTTAACAGCAAGCTCTTTCTCCCATTTTTTCTTTTCCAGGTCAATCATATCGAGAAGGTCCTTTTCCCTGTCACGAAAGCTGGCAGCTTTTTCGAAGTTCTGGTTTTTTACAGCCATCATCTTCTCTTTCTTTGTATCTTCAAGCTGCTTTTCAAGAGAAAGGATCTTCTCGGGAACAACTATGTTTGAGATATGAACCCTTGATCCTGATTCATCGAGGGCATCAATTGCCTTATCGGGCAGATGCCTGTCGGATATATACCTGTTTGTCAGCTTAACACAAGCATCAATTGCATCATCGGTATAGATTACATTATGATGTTCCTCGTATCTTTCCTTGATATTGTGAAGGATATGAATAGTTTCTTCAATTGAAGTCGGCTCGACAATGACTTTCTGGAATCTTCTTTCGAGAGCACCATCTTTTTCTATATGCTGGCGGTACTCATCAAGAGTGGTAGCACCAATGCACTGGATCTCTCCTCTGGCAAGGGCAGGTTTGAGCATGTTTGCTGCATCAAGAGAGCCTGTTGCACCGCCGGCCCCTACAATAGTATGAATTTCATCAATGAACAGAATAATATTATCATTCTTCGAAAGCTCATTAAGAATGGCTTTCATCCTCTCCTCAAACTGTCCCCTGTACTTTGTGCCTGCCACAATGGATGCAAGGTCGAGGGCAACAACCCTTTTATTGAATAAAACCCTTGATACATTCTTCTTGATAATCCGCAATGCCAAACCTTCTGCAATTGCTGATTTACCGACACCTGGCTCACCGATAAGTACAGGATTATTCTTTTTTCTTCTTGAAAGTATCTGTGCAAGCCTTTCAATCTCTCTTTCGCGCCCGACAACCGGATCAAGCCTTCCTTCTTCGGCAGCTTTTGTCAGGTCAATACCAAAATTATCAAGAACGGGAGTATCTGATGAAGGTTTTGCAGACGATGGTGACTGGCCTTTACCCTGGCTTCCGCCGAAAGACTGCCCTTCATCGTCCTCCTCCCTGGGAAAATCAGCCTTTGCTTGTGGCAGACCGGCTTCCACGGCCCGTCTGACTGATTGATAATCAACATCAAGTTCTGAAAGGAATCGTGTAACAAGAGCGTTTTCATCTTTAAGAATCGCAAGTAAAAGGTGCTCCGAATCTATTGTTGAACTTTTAAGTGCTTTTGCTTCAAGATATACCAGCTTAAGAATCCTCTCGGTGCTCCGCAGCAGCGGAATGATCTCATGATCTGCAACCGCGATTGGGTTTTCAACTTTTATACTCTTTTCAAGAGAGCCTTTAAGAACCAGCAGGTCAATCCCTTGGTTGATAAGTATTTCAACTGCAACCCCCTCTCCATCCCTAAGAATACCCAAAAAAAGATGCTCAGGACTTATATGACTGTTTCCCAGCCGGATAGCCTCTTCCTTGCTGTACCCCAAGATATCCTTTACCCTTTGTGAAAATTGTGAATCCATTTTTATATCCTCATATTATTAGATAAATCGTGTCATAAGTCAAATTGTCAGTTAATAACCGACATAAATGCTGATGACATGAAAATCAAAGTTAAATTTAATCAAATATATGATTGGCAATTTTCATGCCCATTTATAAACAAATATTGTTAAAAAGTCACCTTGCAGATTAATAAATGGTAATCAAATTATAACTATTTTCGTAAACAAAAACGTTCTTATAAAGAACGGTTATATCTTTTTAATTTATAATTGATTATGTCAGAAAGAGAGAGGATAATTCAGGTAAATATAGAGGAGGAGATGAAGTCGGCATATATCGACTATTCAATGTCAGTAATTGTTTCGAGAGCTTTGCCTGATGTCAGGGACGGGCTGAAACCGGTTCACAGGCGTGTACTCTTCGGAATGTCTGAACTGGGAGTATATTCCAACAAACCATATAAAAAATCTGCAAGAATAGTGGGGGAGGTGCTCGGAAAATACCATCCCCACGGCGATTCATCAGTGTATGAAGCAATGGTTAGGATGGCCCAGAACTGGTCCCTGCGATATCCCCTTGTTGATGGACAGGGTAACTTTGGCTCAATCGACGGGGATAGTCCGGCAGCAATGAGGTATACTGAAGCCAGACTAAAAAAAATAGCTGAGGAGACTCTTTCGGATATTGAAAAAGAAACCGTCGACTTTCAGCCTAACTTCGATGATTCGCTGAGCGAACCGGTTGTTCTGCCGACCAGAGTTCCTATCCTCCTGGTGAACGGAGCCTCAGGAATTGCTGTTGGTATGGCAACCAATATGCCGCCTCATAATCTTTCGGAGATCATTGACGCTACAATTGCTTTCATAGATAACAAGGATATTACCTTTGAGGAGATTTTAAAGTTTGTCAAAGGTCCCGATTTCCCGACCGGAGGTATAATCTACGGCGGACAGGGTATAAAGGATGCATGCGAAACAGGAAGGGGAAGGATAGTAGTCAGGGCTAAGACAGAAATTGAAATTACACATTCCGGACGTGAATGCATTATAGTGACGGAAATCCCGTATATGGTTAACAAGGCGGAGATGATCCGCAAAATAGCCGACCTTATTAATGAAAAGAGACTGGAGGGAATTTCATACATCAATGATGAATCAGACCGCAACGGTATGCGCGTGGTAATGATCCTTAAGAAGGACGCAAGCGCGAACGTAGTCCTGAATAATCTTTACAAATTTTCTTCACTGCAAACCTCATTTAATGTCAACAATATTGCTCTTGTAAAAGGAAGGCCCAAGACCCTGAATACAAAAGAGCTTATCGATCATTTTGTCAGGCACAGACACCAGGTAGTCATAAGAAGGACAAAATTCGATCTGAGCCAGGCGGAGAAAAGGGCCCATATACTTGAAGGGTTGATCATTGCAAGTGATAATATAGATGAAGTGATAGCAATTATCAAATCATCGAAGACCCCTGATGAAGCAAGGGAAAGATTAATGGTGCGGTTCAAGCTATCAGACATTCAGTCAAGAGCTATCGTTGAAATGAGACTGAGGCAGCTTACCGGGCTTGAGCAGGAGAAATTAAGGGATGAATACAAGGAAATAATGGCCCTTATCGAATACCTGAAAAGCGTTCTTGCCAGCGTCGATCTGCAGATGAAGATAATTAAGGACGAACTTCTTGAAATAAAGGAGAAATACGGAGATGCAAGGCGCACAGAAATTATTCCCAACGCTGAAGAATTCAATCCTGAAGATTTTTATGCTGACGACGAAATGGTAATCACCATTTCTCACATGGGTTATATTAAACGTACGCCACTTACTGAATTCAGACGTCAGAACAGGGGGGGAACAGGTGCCAAGGGAGGTTCGACAAGGGAAGAAGATTTTATCGAACATCTTTATATTGCCACAATGCATAATACAATGCTCTTTTTCACCCGGAACGGGAAATGCTACTGGCTGAAAGTTTACAGTATTCCTGAGGGCTCCAGGACTTCAAAAGGAAGAGCTATGCAGAACCTGATAAACATTGATCATGAGGACAATGTCAGGGCATTTATAAATGTAAAGAACCTTAACGATGCCGATTATATCAATAACAATTTTATAGTGCTTTGCACGACAAAAGGGATTATAAAGAAGACATCCCTCGAAGCCTATTCGAGACCGAGAACAAACGGAGTCAATGCCATAACAGTCAGGGAAGGTGATGAACTCCTCGAGGCAAGGATGACTAACGGGAACCATCACATCCTGCTGGCTGTCAAGTCGGGGAGGGCCATCCGCTTTCCTGAAGGGTCTGTCAGACCGATGGGAAGAACCGCCTCAGGGGTCAGGGGAATCAGACTTGCCAACGAGACCACCGATTTTGTTGTCGGAATGATAACAGTTGAAAACCGGGAAAAGGAGATACTCGTGGTCTCTGAAAAGGGTTATGGCAAGAGATCAGATATTGAAGATTACCGTATTACTAACAGAGGTGGGAAAGGAGTCAAAACAATAAACATCACTGAAAAAACCGGATCACTTATTGCTTTAAAGGATGTAACTGATAATGACGACCTTATGATAATTACTCAATATGGAAATATTCTGAGAAGTCAAGTCTCTGCCCTGAGGATCATGGGAAGAGCCACGCAGGGCGTGCGGCTAATTAACCTTAAAGAAAATGATATTATTGCATCTGTCGCAATTGTCTCAGAAAAAGAGGGCTCGGAAGGATCAGATACAGAAGATGTTATACAAAATAACGAAAATAATGAGGAAATTGGCAAAGAATTTGAAGATTAATAAGTAATGTTTTAAATTTGAAAAGTTTTTAATGCAATTAATTAAACAAAAATTATAATTATGAAAAAGGTTTTTCTGCTCTTTGCAGTTGTTTGTTTCTCTACAGGTTTATTTGCTCAGAAGGGCAAGGTAACCAGTGCCATGACTTTAATTGAACAGGGTACCCTGGATAAAGCCAAAGAGGCACTTGACCAGGCAATGACTGATCCTAAATCAATGAA
>JBBSAP010000149.1:0-7459 GCA_038252165.1 Bacteroidales bacterium
ATGTTTGAGCAAACTGAAACAGCAGCCCTTTGGATCTGACTGCTCAATCCGAATTTTTCATAATCAGGGAATAATTTTGTTTTTAAGTAAAGGATTTTAGTCAGAACTCTGGATTCATTCCACACTTCCAGCTTTTCAAATGCAAATTGATACATGACTATTATTTTTTAGTGAGACAAAAGAAATACAGCGATGTGAAAATACGAATATTTTTCAACCTTTCAACCCTTCAACCTTTCAACCCTTCAACCCTTCAACCCTTCAACAACTGACTTCCCCTCACCCCTCACCTCATACCTTCATATTCTAAATTATTGAGTACATTTGAGGGGATTAAGTGATAATATAAATGGACAAACAACAACGCCATAAATTATTGCAGTCAATTATGTGGGATAACTCTGTTTCTCCGGATGTTATTGAAGAACTGCTTGAAGGTAAAATTGAAAGGGCCGGTCATTTTACTCGTAAAAGGTTGTTTGTCAGGATGCTCCAGGGATTGCCATGGTATGCTATTATACAGCTTTTACCTGTGGAAAAGATAGACAAGATGCTTACCGATGAGGTAATACAAAATTTATGGCCAAAATCTGTTCAGGATCAGTACAAATATGTCAGAAAAAGACTACAGGAAACTTTACCAGGTACAAGATAAGATACTTGTGGCTTTAAAGCCGGTTTTCGGTTCATTCTATTTAACCGGAGGTACAGCATTGGGGAGATTTAGAGGGGCAGAAAAGGAAGAAGCCCGCCCTGTGAAGTAGAATTAAGCCTTCAGGATGTTATCTGAAAAAGAACATACAAGCAATCTGCCTCAGGAATTTGAAAGGTATTTCTGGGATGTGGCATTTGATGAATTAACAATAGATAAATATCCCCGGTTTATTGCAGAAAGGATACTTAATTACGGCGATTTGAATGGAATAAAATGGTTGTTATCATGGGCAGACATGAATTTCATCAGGACAATAATTCAGACCAGCCGGAACCTGAATCCCAAAACAAGGAACTTCTGGCAAATAATAATGACAGAAGCTCCGGATTAATTTCTTAAAATGAAAGACAACCTTCATTTTGATGTTTTGCCTGATGTGCAGCTGCGATTATTTGAAACGCTGTCATCCCAAACTTTTATTAATGATTTCTATCTTGCAGGAGGAACTTGTCTCGCTTTACAGATCGGCCATAGACGATCCATTGATTTTGATTTTTTTATCCCTGCAGATTTTGATACCTCAGACATCATCAGTATGCTCACAAAGATTGGAAAGTATCAACGCGACAACGAAGAAAGAAATACAATTAATGGCAGTTTGAACGGAGTGCAAATCTCCTTTTTTGGATACAAGTACAAAATAATTGATGATTTTAAAATCTGTAATAAAATCCGGATAGCAGGATTAAAAGATATAGCTGCCATGAAACTGGAAGCAATTGCAGGAAGGGGCAGTAAAAAGGATTTTATCGATATGTTTTTTTTATTAAAACAATATACCCTTAAGGAAATATTTTCTTTTCATGCCAGCAAATATGGAATTGGCCTGAGCAATCAGTACCACCTTCTGAAATCGCTGGTTTATTTTGCAGATGCCGAAGCAGAAGCAATGCCTGTTATGATTGTACCTATTGATTGGAATGATGTTAAGAATAAGATTATTTCCTATACAAAACGATTTCAGTCAGGTTTAAAGGTTTAATGGTTTAAGGGTTTAGAGGGTTAAGGGTTTAAAGGTTCAACGACTGAACGCCGCACGTCACTCCGCACCACACACCCCGGCCTCCCCAGATGGGGAGGTGTAAGAAAGATGCAGAATTCAAAAGTCTCCCCTTCCGATAGCTATCGGGATGGGGAGATTTAGAGGGGCAAAAAAGGAAGAAGCCCGTCCTGTGAAATAGAATTAAGCTTTGGCTTTGAGCATATTTCACAGGGCCCGCAACCCGCAACTGTTTTCTTCTCCCCGCACCCCGCACCTCGCAAATTGCTTGCACATAAAAAATATTTTTAAAGAAGGAGAATTGGATCCGATCTCAACTGTCAAGGAATACTTGACAGTTCAATACAAATCCCACGACCGTTTTCTGCTAATTGACCATAGGATAGTATTTCACATTGGGGCTTCGTTAAAAGACCTGGGAAGGAAGTGGTTTGCATTTTCTAAAATAGATATTAATGCATCGGAAATGATAGAGAAATTGCAATCTTAAATTGCATCTGGCCGGAGCCTGAGAACAAGTATCTGGGACCAATTTCTTTTTGCAGGTTATCTTTCTTGTTTAAAGACTTGGAATCCTGCACACAGCCCTTTGAAATAGCGCTTGGCCATTTCCGGTTTTTAGCGAAGGAGCCAGATTGCCATAAAGACCGACCATATCGGCAAAGGAATTCATCACTTTAAACGAAATCTCTATAAATGGAGGCGCGCAGGCAAACCGAAAATAGTGCGAACTGCAGCATGTTTGGTAGCGCCAATAAGGCATTGTGTAGCGGGCGCACAAACATGCTGCAGTTGTTATTTTCGGCGCCCTTTCTTTGTTTCTTTCTTTGGACGAACAAAGAAAGAAAATAAAGAAAATAAAGAAATTGAGGAGTAAAGGAATCGCGCAAATCGAAAAGATTGCAAATCCACGTCAGGGGAATGAATAGCCATTTTTTGCGAGGTCGGCAAAGACAAATGGACAGAGTGGTTTAGGGAAACGCCCCATTACGGAAAAAAAATTTGCATATTTCAAAACATCGAGTAATTTTGTTACTCATTAACCCAACCTGATGCTCGACAGTCTTGTTACATCACAAACCCGTATCAAGCTGCTGAAGAAGTTCTTTCTTAACAGCAGTACGAAGGCTCACCTCCGGGGACTGGAATCGGAATTCGGTGAATCATCCAATGCAATACGTGTCGAACTAAACCGCTTTGAGGGAGCAGGACTGCTCCATTCCCTCCGCGATGGCAATAAGAAGATCTACCAGGCAAATTCAAAACATCCTCTTTTCAAAGATATTCACAGCATAATAATGAAGGAGACCGGTATTGACCGGGTAATAGAAAAGGTTATCCATCGTCTTGGGAATCTGCTTTGTGTTTACCTTACCGGCGATTTTGCCCGCGGTATGGACAGTCAGGTTATTGAACTAATACTGGTCGGTGCTGAAATAGACCGTGAATATCTTGCTCGTAAAATTGTACAGGCCGAGGATATGGCAGGACGAAAAGTCAGCTATATTGTCCTCGAACCGGACGAGGCAAAGGATTACCTTGCATTTTTTAAGCCGGCGGATCTTTTGCCGCTGTGGAAATGCGATGAACAGAAGGGGTGAGGGGTAGAAGAGGAGATGGATAAGAGACTAAGAGACTAAGAGACTAAGAGACTAAGAGACTAAGAGACGAAGTGACTTAGAGACTGAGAGCGAAAACCAAAGAGCTCAGGGCACAGGGCTGATCAAATCGGCTCCCCTTCTGCTTTGCTCACCGAAGCATTTATGCGAAGGTGAGGGAGGGGGCCGAGCGTAAAGAATTTGCCCGGTGGACAAATTTAGCGAAGGAGCCGGCTTGCAGGGAAGGTTAAGTGGTGGAGTGGGGGGTGGGTAAAAGAAGGCGTCAAGGCATAACGGTGTAGTGTTGAGTGCTAAAAACAGATTGGTAAAGATGTTGGTCCGGATTTGAGGATGGGACTGACGGGACGGAAGTATGCCCAAAGTTATATGAACAATAATTGCAGAATGTTGATTGAGATTGCTTCATCCCGCTACGCGGGACTCGCAATGACGGTCCCTTTTGGATAATTTTGTTTATCATGGTATACCAACTTCACCTATTTTTACCGTCATTGCAAGGAGCGTAGCGACGAAGCAAATCTTTTGAAACCCGACAAACGAAACACCGCACGAAAATCCAGAAACACGAATTCGCAAATTATAAGTAAATTTGAAACAAACAGACTAATCTTATGAGTCAATATGTTTATAAAGGGAAATATCAAAATAAAACTGCAAGTGTTAAGATGCAGCTTTTATTATTCCATTTTACTGATGAAAATAATATTCATTTCATTTATTCCCCTCATCTTGATTTGACAGGATACGGCACTGATCAGGAAGAAGCAAAAAAGTCATTCAAAATAGTTTTTGAGGATTTTGTAGATTATACTCTTGCAAAAAAGACTTTAAGCAAGGTATTAACCTCTCTTGGTTGGGAGCTGAAAGGATCAGCTAAAAAACCAAAGAAAATCCTGGCGCCAGGTATTACTTCTGTAATTAAAGATAATGAGTACGTATCTGAGATATTTGACAAATATCCTGTAAATACATATCACCAGGAAGTGGGATTACCTGCTGTCATTTAAAAATGGATAAAAAAACTTTCTTTGACGAATTCAAAAAAGTATAAAAGCTAAATTTCACACTTGTTTCCGGATTGCAGGACAGATGCTACTGAAGCTTCCTTAGATATTATAACTCATCGTCATGCATACTGCACAAACAATATTTCAGAAATTATCCACAAGCACGTGCGTAGGCAAACCGGAAATAGCCTGCCCCGATCCATCGGGGGCGCGAACTTCAGCCATGCCGGTAGCGCCAAGACGGCATGTGTAGCGGGCGTACGGCAGGGGTGAAGTTATCATTTCCGGCCTCTTTTTCTTTGGTTCATTTGACTTCGTCGAGCTCGGGGCTGATTAATTTTCATAAAGAATAACTTACTAACAGTCCCTCGGTTCTTTTGGAGGAGCAAAAGAAAAGAACAAAAACCCTTTGGACGAACAAAGAAAGAACAAATAAAAAATAAAGAAATAAACTTATATTTACTACAATCATTAAGCATAAATTATCCTATACTATCTGAAATATTTTAAATGCTATCTTCCCTGTACATGAAAAAAATATTACCAATTATAATAATTGCCATCGCAACGGCCAGTTGCACAAGCCAGCAAAAACTTGCGTACCTCAACAACCTTCCTGAAACAGGCGGCGAAGAGACATTCACCATGAATATCCCCGACTACCTGCTTCAACCCCGCGATATACTGCAAATTACGGTCAAGGCAATGACACCCGATGGCACGATACGGGATTTTCTGACTGCTACTCAAGGCGGTCAATCATATAATATTGGACAAAGCGAAGGTGGCGGGTATCTTTCCGGCTATGATGTCAACTTCGAAGGGAACATAATCTTACCGGTTGTAGGACCGATTAAAGTCAGCGGGCTGACTCTTGACGAAACCAGGAAATTGCTTCAGGCAAAGACAGGAACGGTATTCAATGATGCAACAGTTGAATGTAAGCTATTAAGTTTTAAATTCACAGTTATCGGTGAAGTCCGTACTCCGGGATCCTATATAAACTACAACAACTATCTTACTGTTCTGGAAGCAATTGGCAGAGCAGGGGGTATTGATGATTATGGCCGCCGCGATAAGCTACTTGTGGTTCGCCCGGTTGCAGGAGGAACAAAAACCTTCACCCTCAACCTGCAGGACAAGGCCATCCTCTCAAACGAAGCCTATTTTCTTCTTCCCAACGATGTAGTGATAGTCCAGCCGCAGGATAAGAAGATCTTTAACCTTAACTTCCCGACTTTCTCGGCTATTTTCGGCACAGCATTGTCGCTGGTTACTACGACGTTACTGCTTATCAACTATTTCGGAACTAAATGAACGAGGGAGCGACTTAGCGAGAGAGCGATGGAGCGACTTGGCGAGGGAGAGATACTGTAAAAACGAGGGATAGAAATTGCGATGGAGCGAAGATGCGAATGAGCGATAGAGCGAAATTGTACCAATATAGTCATATATGGAAAAGATCAGGACGCATAAAGACTTGAAAGTATTTCAGCTTTCTTTTGAAGCTGGGATGATGATTTTCCATGTGTCAAAAAAATTTCCGAAAGAAGAAATGTACTCTCTTACAGATCAGATTAGACGATCATCCAGATCTGTTTCTGGCAATATCGGTGAGGCTTTTAGAAAACGTAAATACCCTAAATCATTTGTTTCAAAACTGACTGATGCAGAAGGTGAAGCAGCAGAAACACAGGTTTGGCTTGATTATGCATTGGAGTGCGGTTATATGGAAACAAAATTCCATGTTGAATTATTCGACAAGTATGATCATATCATTTCAATGCTTGTCAATATGAGCACAAAACCCGAAAGTTGGTCATTTTAACTTTTTTAATCGCCTTATCGCTATGTCTCTCCATCGCTCCTTCGCTTTTTCGCCCCTTCGCTCTTTCGCTTTTTTGCTTTTTTCGCTCCATCGCTTTTTCGCCCCATCGCTTCATCGCTCTTTCGCTTTTTTGTTTTTTGCTTTTTTCGCTCCATCGCTTTTTCGCTCCCTCGCTCCCTCGCTCCCTCGCTCCCTCGAAACAACTGGAACTCTGAAACTCTGAAACTTTTCTAACCAATGAATACTCCCCAGCAACCCAACTCGTATCCTCAACAGCCTTACTACGCGCCCCTCGAGGACGATTCGATCGACTTTAAGAGGTACCTCTCGTTGTTCATAAGCAACTGGTACTGGTTCGCCATTGCCCTTTTCTTTACTCTGGCAATTGCCTATTCCAAGAACAGGTATTCGCAGGCGATATATACTGTATCCTCAACACTGCTTATAAAAGATAATCAGATCGGAGGCGGGACTTCGGACCTGGCAAATATCTTTCCGGGAACTAATGCTTTCAGAGGTGAACAAAACCTTAAAAATGAGATCGGGATACTGAGATCATTCAGCCTTAATTACAGGGTTATGCAGGAGCTACCTGATTTTCATATTGTTTATATAGGGGTTGGAAGAAGGGGTATTGTGGAATCAAGTATGTATAAAAACACTCCTTTCAAAGTTGTGCCTGATTCTCTTGAAAAACAAAGTATCGGAATACCGGTAGCAATAAAAATATTATCTGCAGGTACCTATAAGCTCGAAATTAACAGTAACACTGATTTCAGCAAAACGCTCTCTTTTGGCGAAAGATTCAATGAACATGGTTTTGATTTTATAATCCTTCCGGATTCACCGGTTTTTTCATTTGATCCTGATGCATCTAACAGATACTACTTTTATTTTGTCAGTCCGGCCGCTCTCGCAAATCAGTACCGCGGTAAATTAAGCATTGCACCAATAGAAGAAGAAGCGACCCTTGTGACACTCTCAACAAGCGGTTCTGTTCCGGAACAGGAGGCTGATTATCTTAATAAGCTTATGGAAGTATATAGGTTACAGGGACTCGAAGTAAAAAATGAGACAGCAGAAAAAACAATTGAGTTCATTGATGGTCAGATAGGATCAATTTCCGATTCCCTGAGCAGGGTGGAGAATAGTCTCGAGAATTTCAGGCTTTCTAACAGGCTGGTTGATGTGAGCCGGGAAGGTACATCAATTCAGAACCGTCTCGAGAACTATGAAAATGAGCGCAGTACCCTGATACTTCAGAAAAAATACTATGAATATCTTCAGGAG
>JBBSAP010000150.1:0-7295 GCA_038252165.1 Bacteroidales bacterium
AATGATCATATCACAGCTCTTTTCATATGAATAAAAGCTGAGCCTGGAATTCATCTGAAATGATGTTGAATCAATTTTCTGACTGAACGAATTCAGGCTTACTGAAACAACAAAAAGCAGTATCAGGTAAATGGTCTTCCTCAGCATAAAAACATGTTAGGGGTGAAATATTGAAAATCAAAGCGAATAAATGTAATGACTTTTAATAATTGAAAAAAGGGATGTTATAAACAATCTGAGAAATTGATTATTTAAAAACAATTCTGATCCTGACTTCGTCGTTAATTGTTTTGCCGTTTTCTTCGGCTGGCTTCCATTCCGGCCCCTCTTTGATAAGGCGGATCGCTTCATCGGAAAAGTTCTTACCCGGGCTTCTTATAATTGTAATGCTGTCAATCTTACCCTCAGTATCAACTTTGAAATTAAGCACCACAACCACCCTCTGCCCTGCGGTAGCGGGGTCAGGTCTCCTTATGTTCTCCCTGATATATTTGTCAAAGTCAGCCCTGCCGTTTACCGGATGCGACGGATTAAATTCATTCACATCTTCTCCATCTTCCTTACCGGAATCTTTTACTCCGTAACCAACAACCACTACCTCACTTAAAGCCATTTCAGTGGGTTCAAGCTTTATTTCAAGACTTGAGTCTTCAACAGCTTTAAACTCTTTTGATTCCATTCCAACAAAGTTCGCAACAAGAACCCTGTTAGCGGCTTCCTTAGCATTGAGGCTGAATGTCCCGCTCAGATCTGTAACAGTACCTATGCTGGTCCCCTTAACCGTGACGTTTGCACCCGGTATCGGCAGGTTATCTTCTGATGAAATTATTCTGCCGCTGATTTTTGCCAATGCAACTGATGATTTTTTGGCCATAACCAACTTCCCGGGAATTACTTTTTCTGCGGCAAAAACCTGGTCGGGTGCAGCAACTTCAGCAACTTCAGCAACATTGGGTATTGCAGGTGGCGGAATGATTCTTTCCCGGACTGTTGAACCTGCTTTCTCTTTTTCAACTGGCACTGATGAGGGGGCTTTTACTTCCGTTTGCGGCTGGTCTTTTAAGATCTGCAGATCACCTGATTCCCGGGTAACCGGATTGTAGGATAGCTGTTCCGGCGTTTTCCTCCTGCCGGTAAAAATTAAAATTGATGAAATAAACATCAGCACAGCAAGAGATGCTGCAATGCGATACCAGAAAACTCTTTGCTTCCGGCTGGTTCTCTTTTTAAGCTGTTTCCTGAGTCCGGCGATATCATCTCCGGCAAGTAACGGATCAATATTTTCAAGACCTTCTATTGCCTCCCTGGAAAAAGCATCTTTATGAAGGTTCCTTTCGAAAGAATTCCTCTCTCTGTCAGTCATTTTGTTTTCCTTGTAGCGGAGGAAATCTGAGAGCCGATAGTTCCCTTTTTTATTTCTTTCTGTCATTTTTCTCTTCAAGACAAATTTTAAGATTCCTTTTCCCATTCTGAAGATGACTCTTCACCTTTTTCTCATCAAGACCCAGATTTCCCGAGATCTCATTATAGCACCTGTTTTCATAATAAAACTGCCTGATGCAGAGCCTCTGTTCTTCTTTCAGCCTTTCAATACAATCTTCCAGTTCTCTGTCGATGGACTTTGAGTTTTCATCTTCATCCAAAGGATGCGGATCAGTAACAGTTTCCATAAAAACTAAAGGATCATTTATCCATTCGCTGAATTTTTCCTTTTCCGATTTGTCTGACCGGAGTTGCATGAGGCAATAGTTCTTTGTTACAACATGCAACCAGCTATGGAAGTTTCCAATATTATATTTAGGGATTTCGATTATGAGCTTTTCAAATATCTGCATTACGCCATCTTTTGCTTCCTCTCTGTATTTAAGATATTTAAGACAAACACCATATACCAGGTGAACATACCTTGAGTACAGCTCCGCAAGAACTTCAAGATCACCTGCTGACTTAAAATCAGTAAGAAGTTCATCATCTGCTTTACTCAGAAGTTTTTTACCTGATATTTTGAATATCATGAACGATCTTTATTATCATACCCTCTTGCTAAATCCATTAACCCTGCCTGCCGGCCTTGCTCTGCCGAAGCGGCTACGCGAAGGCGATGCAGGCAGGCGCAAAGGTCGCCAAGAATTAGCGCAAAGGTCGCAAAGATTTGGAGAATAGTTATTTAGCTCTGCGTACTTTGCGACAACTTAGTGTGCTTTGCGGTTAAAAAGAAATTTATTTTAAATTCTTTTTCTATTCTAAAAAACTAGTATTTCACTCTAAAGATAGAACAAATGCAAAAAAATGCTAAGCTATTTTATGGAATTCACAGAATCCATGCATCATAGGAGAAATATTTACCATAAAACTCAAAATTATGACAAACAAATTATCAGTCCTGGCAATACTGGTTCTGGGAGCAATAATGATTGCTTTTATTCAGACCAGGACCATTACCGGAAGAGTTGTTGACATTTCCGGACTCCCTGTTGCAGGTGTCAGCGTAACCGTAAAGGGCACCAATAAAGGAACGATTACTGATCAGGAAGGAAATTATAAAATAGAAGTAACTCCTGATGAAAAAATCCTTCAATTCTCAATGGTTGGATTTATAACAATTAATGAAAAAATTGGTGAACGAAGTAAAATAAGCGTTGTAATGCATGAGGATACTGTCGAATTAAATGAGATGGTAGTTATAGGATACGGTGCAAAAAAAGAGAGGGAATCAAAAGCCTATGCAATGGCTGCTCCGGCTTCTGATGCATATATCGGCAGGCATTCATTTCAAAGGTATAACAATGATTTTAATACTGAAGGATATGCCGGAACAGAGGAAAACGGTTTTAAAAATGTTTCGAATAACCCATTATCAACTTTTTCGATAGATGTCGATAATGCATCATATTCGAATATCCGGAGATTTATCAACAGTGGTGTTTTGCCCCCGCCTGATGCTGTAAGAATTGAGGAAATGGTCAATTATTTCAAATACGATTATCCGGAACCGGAAGGTGTGCATCCATTTTCGGTTTATACAGAACTGGCTGGCTGCCCCTGGAACAGCAGGCATCAGCTGCTTCTGGCCGGACTCAGGGGAAAAAGTATTGATAAGTCCTCGCTTCCGTCATCCAACCTTGTTTTCCTGATTGATGTATCGGGTTCAATGAATGTTCCAAATAAGCTGCCGCTTCTTAAATCGGCGTTTGGTCTTCTTGTAAACGAATTAAGGCCGCAGGATCATGTGGCAATTGTTGTTTATGCCGGAGCGGCCGGGTTGGTTCTTGAATCAACTCCGGGGAATAAAAAAGAGGTGATAATGAATGCGATCAACAATCTTGAGGCAGGCGGCTCCACAGCAGGCGGGGCTGGTTTGAAGTTGGCTTATTCTGTTGCATCGGATAACTTTGTCAAAGGAGGCAACAACAGGATTATCCTCGCTACTGATGGTGATTTCAATGTTGGTGAATCAAGCAACGGCGGAATGGAAAGACTTGTTGAAGAAAACCGTGACCGGGGTATATTTATGACGGTTCTTGGCTTCGGGATGGGCAATATTAAGGATGACAAAATGGAAATAATTGCGGACAAGGGCAACGGGAATTATTCTTATATCGATAACCTTCAGGAAGCCAGGAGAGTTCTGGTAAGGGAATTCGGAGGTACTCTGTTTACGATAGCAAAAGATGTTAAGTTCCAGGTTGAATTCAATCCTGCCAAGGTAAAGTCATACAGGCTCATCGGGTATGAAAACAGGCTTCTTAATGATGAAGATTTTAATGACGACAGAAAAGATGCAGGGGAAATGGGTTCAGGACATAATGTTACAGCCCTGTATGAACTTGTCTCTGCCGGTTCAGATGAAAAGATACCCTCTGTAGATCCGCTTAAGTACCAGGGATCGGGCAAAAGCCAGGTAACATCTGCAAATGGCTATCTGAATGAATATCTGACAATAAAAATCCGCTATAAGAAACCTGATGGTATAACAAGCATGCTGATGGAAAAACCGGTAATGAATTATGTCAATGACCTCGGGGATGCATCTGAGAACCTCAGGTTTGCTGCTGCTGTTTCAGAATTCGGGATGATACTCAGAAACTCTGAATTCAAGGGAAGTTCAACACTTGATGAGGCAGCCAGACTTGCAAAATCAGCAAGAGGGGAGGACGAAGAAGGATACAGATCCGAATTCGTCAGGCTTATTGATACTGTAAAAGGGTTATGGGCTCAAAGCCCCCTTTAGAGGGGTTGGGGGCGATTCCCTCAGAAACTTGTCGATTTCTTTAGCAGCCTTCCTTCCGGAAGCGATTGCATTCACCACCAGACTTGCTCCTGTTACCGAATCTCCTGCTGCAAAAACTTTCTTAATATTTGTCGCCAGCGAATTATCTGCTTTAATATTCTGCCGGTCGTCAAGTTCCAGTTCCAGCTCTGATACCAGACCATCATATACCGGATGAACAAATCCAAGAGCGAGCAAAATAAAGTCAGCTTCCAGCATGCGGGTAGTCTCAGGAACCGGTTTCATGGAATAGCAGCCATTTTTCTTTTCCCAGTGTACATCCTCGACCTCAACACCTTTCACAACACCATCCTCCCCGGTAAACCTGAGTGTCGAAAGGCTCCATATCCTCTCGCAGCCCTCCTCATGCGAGGTAGTGGTCTTCATAACTTTGGCAAAATATGGCCATGGATTATCAGCTGTCCTGAACACAGGCGGTTTTGGCAGTATCTCAATCTGTGTAACACTTGCTGCCTTCTGGCGTATTGAAGTACCTACGCAGTCTGAGCCTGTATCGCCTCCTCCGATCACAAGAACTCTCTTCCCTTCAGCATTTACCGGGTTATCGGAGTAACTAATACCGCCTGAATTTACCCTGTTTTGATTGCTTAAAAAGTCTACTGCAAAATATATCCCTTTTAAATTGCGTCCTTCAATATTCAGATCACGGGGTTGTCCTGATCCTATTGCAACACAGACAGCATCGAACTGCTCTGCAATCTCTTTTGCAGAAATATCTTTACCGATTGCTGTACCTGTCTTTACAATTAGCCCTTCCTTTGTCATAAGATCTATCCTGCGGTCAATAATTGCCTTGCTGAGTTTGAAATCCGGAATGCCAAATCTCAGGAGGCCGCCGGCTTTTTCATCTTTCTCAAATAATGTCACGCTGTGACCCGCTTTGTTCAGAAGGTCCGCTGCAGCCATCCCGGCCGGACCACTCCCGATAACTGCCACAGTTTTTCCTGTCCTTATGGCAGGAGGCGCAGGCTTAATATATCCCTCGGAAAAGGCTTTTTCTGCAATTGCTACTTCATTCTCGCGAATTGTGACAGGATCCTGGTTAATATTAAGGACGCAGGCATGCTCACACGAAGCGGGACAAATCCTGCCTGTTACTTCCGGAAAATTGTTGGTTGAGATAAGCCGTTCATAGGCAGCTTTCCATTCGCCCTTGAATAGCAGGTCGTTCCACTCAGGAATAAGGTTGTCAACAGGACAGCTCCAGTGACAGTATGGAATTCCGCAATCCATGCATCTTGAAGCCTGCAGCATCCTGTCCTCGCTGTTAAGGACCTGCTCCACTTCGCTGTAATCGCAGATACGTTCATTTAAAGGCCTGTTACCAGCCTCTTTCCTTTTTATCTTCAAAAATCCTGTAATATCTCCCATTTCAATTTTTTTAAACGCCACTGATATCAATGTCAATCTCTACACTTGCAATCTTCTTTTTCAATTCTTCAAGTTTCTGTTCCTCAAGGACTTTTTTGTAATCATATGGTATCACTTTAATAAACATCGGAAGGAATCTGTTGAAATCATCCAGTATCATTTTTGCTTTTTTGCTTCCGGTATAATTCAAGTGACGGGAAATAAGTTCCTGCAGTTCATTAGCATCATTCCGGTCCTCTACAAGTGATAATTCGACCATTCCCATATTGCAGTAATAGTCAAAATTCCCGAGCTCATTAAAAACATATGCAATTCCACCACTCATTCCTGCAGCAAAATTGCTGCCTGTTGAACCCAGAACTACCACCTGGCCTCCTGTCATATATTCACAGCAGTGATTGCCAACTCCTTCCACGACTGCTGTTGCCCCGCTGTTCCTTACTCCGAACCTTTCTCCGGCAACTCCTGAAATGAAAATCTCACCTTTTGTTGCTCCGTAAAGCACGGTGTTACCGATAATAATGTTCTTATCTGATTCAAACATTGAGCCTGCAGGGGGAACGACTATTATTCTTCCTCCTGACAGCCCTTTACCGAGATAATCATTAGAATCGCCCTCAAGATAAAGTTCAACACCTGAAGCAAGAAAGGCTCCGAAGCTCTGACCTGCTGATCCTTTGAACCGGCATTTTATGGTTCCGTCAGGTAGGCCTGCTGAACCGTATATTGATGCAATCCTGCCTGAAAGCATAGCTCCGGTAGTCCTGTCAGTGTTTCTTATTGAACCTGAGATCAAAACCGGTTCTTTTTCGGAAATTGCTTTTTCTGCTTGTGATATCAGCTCTATGTCAAGGACGTTGTTAAGCTTACTTTCTTGTTTTTCAATGCAATGCATTGCATTTCTTGCAGCTTCAGCAGGAAGCCTGAGCATGGCGGAGAGATCAAGGTCTTTTGTCTTCCAGTGATCAGCTTCATGATTCCTCTCAAGCAGGTCAAATCGTCCTATGATTTCGTCAAGGTTCCTGAATCCCATTTCAGCAAGGTACTCCCTTACATCTTCAGCAAGGAATGTGAAAAAATTAACAAGATTAGCGGCTTTCCCCATGAACCTTTTTCTCAGATCCGGATTCTGGGTTGCTACTCCGACAGGACATGTATTGAGATGGCATTTTCTCATCATGACACATCCGAGCACAATCAGGGCGGAGGTTGCGAAGCCGAACTCTTCAGCTCCCATGAGTGCCGCTGTTATGATATCCCTGGCAGTTTTCAGCTGGCCATCAGCCTGCAGGGTAACCTTCCTGCGCAGATTGTTCATCACGAGAATCTGCTGTGTTTCAGCAAGTCCCAGCTCAAGAGGGATCCCGGCATGTTTGATTGAAGATGATGGACTGGCACCTGTCCCCCCTTCATAGCCGCTTATAGTAATAAGATCGGCTCCTGCTTTGGTTACCCCGGCTGCAATAGTCCCTACACCACTGGCAGAGACCAGTTTTACACTGATCATTGCTTTTGGATTCACATTTTTAAGATCAAAAATCAATTGCGAAAGATCTTCTATCGAATAAATATCATGATGAGGAGGGGGAGAAATAAGTGTAATTCCAGGGATCGAATACCTGGTTTTAGCTAT
>JBBSAP010000151.1:0-7238 GCA_038252165.1 Bacteroidales bacterium
GGAACTGAACCTAAACTGACTTAATATGAACAGACGGCAATTTGCAAAAAGGACAGTTATGGCTTCGGCTTTGATATCGGCAGTTTCATTGCCTGGTATTAAGGCTTTTGGATCTCCATCCAAAAGAAACCTGCAAACAGGCATTATGTGGGGAAGCATAGGTGTGGGAAAAACAGTGCTTGAGAAATTCGAGGCTGCAAAGTTGGCCGGTTATGACGGTGTGGAAGGCGACAGTCATCTGGACAGAAATGAAGTATTGAAGGCACAGAAAGCTACCGGCCTTAGAGTTCATAGTGTCTGTGATTCAAGACACTGGAAGCTCCTTCTGTCAAGCCCTGATCCCAAAGTAAGAGAAGAGGGAGTAGAAGCTCTGAAGGTTGCCCTGGAGGATGCCAGCTTATACAAAGCTGATGCGGTTCTTCTTGTTCCCGGGAGGGTTACTGATTCTGTCAGCTATGATGATTGCTGGAACCGTTCTTCGGAAGAGATCAGAAAAGCTGTTCCCTTTGCCGGGAAATTAAATGTAAAGATCGCTGTCGAGAATGTCTGGAATAATTTTCTGCTTAGCCCGCTGGAAGCAGCCAGATATATCGATCAGTTCGGGAGTCCATGGGTTGGAGCCTATTTCGATTGCGGTAATATACTGGCTTATGGATGGCCTGAGCAGTGGATAAAGATACTCGGGAAAAGAATTGCCAAGATCCATATCAAGGAATACAGTAAAAAAATTGCGGACACCCAGGGCAAATCAGCCGGATTCAATGTAAAATTGAGGGAAGGTGATATAAACTGGAGTGCAGTGATGAGTGCCCTTGATGCAGTCGGATATAAGGGATGGGCAAGTATCGAAATGCCGGGGGGTGATACTCCTATAGGACTTAAAGATCTATGCGACAGGCTGAAACTGATCCTGGAAAGTTAATTACTTATTCTTTACGTCTTTTAGGAGATGACCCCCTTCCCCTGCCTACCGGCAGGCAGGCAACCTTCCCCCACGGGTGAAGGGGTTTTACCATTTCCCCCTTGGGGGAAACCGAAAGGGGGTTTTAGGACAATAAAAAGATTATACTACCGAATATGATGAGAACAATTTTTTCGACCACCTCCTTAATTGCTTTAATTCTTAACTTCTCTTTGCTCTCCTGTTCACAGAAGGATAAGGTTGTTAAGGTCGGCCATGAGTACAATGGCTCTTATAGCGGAGAATATCTCGACAGGATTGCTTTCCCCATAGGTGGCATAGGAGCCGGAATGTTTTGCATTGAAGGATCAGGAGCAATTTCACACATGTCGGTCCGGAACAGGCCGGAGGTTTTCAACGAACCATGCATGTTCGCTGCAATATCGGTCAGAGGTATTGAGAACGGCTCCCTGGTCATTGAAGGAGAGGTACCTGAATGGAAAAAGTTTGGCAGACCTGACTCCGGTAATGGTTCAGGAGGAACAACCTGGGGTCTCCCAAGATTTGAATCTGCAGATTTTACAGCCAGATTTCCTTTTGCAAATATAAATCTTAAAGATCCGGATATGCCGGTGGCTGTTCAGATTACCGGGTGGAGCCCCTTCATTCCTTCTGATGCCGATAATTCGAGTCTGCCGGCCGGCGGCATTGAATACTCATTTAAAAATACGGGTACATCAAAGATTGATGCTGTCTTTTCATATAATTCGGTGAATTTTATGGGTCAGCAAAACGGGAAAGCTTTGATCAGGCCACTGTCAAACGGATTTATCCTGTCAGAAACAGGAGTAAAGGATAAACCTGAAACCAAAGGTGATTTTGCGATATTTACAAATGAGCCTGGAACAATTGTTGATCATTGCTGGTTCAGGGGAGGATGGTGGGATCCCTTGACAATTACCTGGAACACAATCACTAAAACTGAGTCAAGAAGTACACCTCCGGTAGAAAGTCCTGCTCCGGGTGCTTCACTTTATGTCCCTTTTTCTCTGGAACCCGGGGAAACGAGGGAAATCCGCCTGATGATGGCATGGTATGTACCTGATACAAATCTTAAATATGGGAAAGACTCTGAAGAAGCTGATGAGGAAGAATGCGGCGACCAGGAATGTGCATGCAAGGATCCTTTCTACAAGCCATGGTATTCCGGAAAATTCAACAGCGTGGCAGAGATTGTGAATTACTGGAAGACAAATTACGATGACCTTAATAAGAAATCCCGGCTGTTCAGTGATTCCTTTTATTCGAATACCCTTCCACCAGAGGTTACTGAGGCGATAGCCGCCAATCTTACAATTCTTAAATCTCCCACCGTTCTTCGCCAGCGCGATGGGAAGCTATGGAACTGGGAGGGATGCGGTGATAATTCCGGCTGCTGTGCCGGTTCATGCGAGCATGTCTGGAATTATGCCCAGGCAATACCTCATCTTTTTCCAAAGCTCGAACGTACTCTGAGAGAAACCGAATTCGGACCCAATCAGGACAGGTATGGCCATCAGACTTTCAGGTCGGCTCTTCCAATCCGTCCGGTTGCAACTACATTTTATGCTGCATCCGACGGGCAGCTTGGAGGTATTATGAAAGTCTACCGCGACTGGCGTATTAGCGGCAACATTGATTGGATGAAGGATCTATACCCCGATGTGGTACAGAGCATGGATTATTGCATTAAAACATGGGATCCGGGAAACACCGGAACTCTTGAAGAACCTCACCACAACACCTATGATATTGAATTCTGGGGACCTGATGGCATGTGCACCAGCTTTTATCTTGGAGCATTAAAGGCAATTTCGGAGATGGGAAAATATCTTGGTGAGGATGTTACAAAATATGTTGACCTCTATAAAAAGGGGAAAAGGGCAATCGAGACAGATCTCTATGACGGAGAGTATTTTATACAAAAGATAAAATGGCAGGGACTTAATTCTTCCGACCCGGTAAAGGCTTCAGAAGGCTCATGGAGTTCCAATTATTCGGAGGAGGCAAAAGCACTTCTTCAGAAGGAGGGCCCGAAATACCAGTATGGTACTGGTTGCCTTTCCGACGGTGTTCTTGGTGCATGGATAGGGGAGGTGTGCGGGCTTAAAAACATTATTGATTCAGCAAAAGTTACGAGCCATCTGAAATCAGTGTATAAGTATAATTTTAAGAAAAGCCTGGCCAATCACTCAAATCCTCAGAGGCCATCCTATGCTCTGGGAAGTGACGGCGGGCTGCTTTTATGTACCTGGCCAAAAGGAGGAATGCTCTCGTTGCCTTTCGTTTACAGCAATGAGGTCTGGACAGGTATTGAGTACCAGGCTGCCTCGCACCTTATGATGATGGGTGAGTTAGAAAAGGGTCTTGATATCGTCCGTGCGGCCCGCAGCAGGTATGACGGAAGAGTCAGAAACCCTTTTAACGAATATGAATGCGGGCACTGGTACGCAAGGGCATTATCGAGCTATGCACTTCTTCAGGGTCTTACCGGGGTAAGGTATGATGCACTTACACAAAGAATGTATATTGATTCAAAAATTGGTGATTTTACCGGATTTATTTCGACTGAGACAGGGTTTGGAAATGTCGGATTGAAAAACGGTAAGCCATTCCTTAATGTAGCTTACGGCGAAATAACTGTAAAGGATTTCACAGTGCTTTGACAGCATAGGATTATTTTGAGAATTTCTTATTACCCGAAATTATTCCAGTTGCAAATTCTCCAGTTGTTTTTATACGCGGATTTCAGAAGCTTTTTATCAGGATTAACACAAACCGGATTTCCAACTATTTGCAGTACAGGCAAGTCGAATATGGAGTCACCATAGTACCACGCGTCTGCAACTTTGCTGTTATTCTTTTCACAATACTCTTTAAGCCTGGAAACTTTTTCATTTCCAAAGCAGGGGTTACCTTCTGTTCCCCCGGTGCAAATGCCGCCATTAACCTTAATAGTTGTGCAAATAACGTCATCCATTTCAAGATGAGCTGCAGCAGCCTGGCAGATATGGGACAGAGCTGATGAAAGGATTACAACTGCGGCGTTTTTATCCTTATGGAACTCTATTTCTCTCCTGGCTTCATCAGTAATCATGGGGCGCAAGTGTTTTTCAAATACTAACGATGATAAGTCATTGGCTCTCTTCTCAGGTATGCCGGCAAGCCATTTCACCATTCCTGCAATGATCCTTTCAGAATCCATCAGATTGAATTTATATAGCAGTAGCATCCATACAGCTTTTATTAAATCCGGCAGACCCATCATTCCTTGTTCATAAGCACTCATGGCAAGCAGTTTGCCGCTGTTTGCCCTGATCAGGGTATCATCGAGATCGAAGAAGGCGATGTAACTTTTCTCATTTGGATTATTTTCTGAAGAAATGGTTACCATCGGGATTGAATATAATATTCAGGGCTTTTGGAAGAATACTTACTTTGAAGTCTTTTGCAAAATTAAGCTCCCCGTCGACGTGAAAAGGAACCTTTTCCGGAAATTCAATTTCAAGTCCGGTAGTCTGGTAATAAATGACCTTTTTATCATTAATATGTTCTCCCTTGGGGACTTTCAGAAAAATACTGAATCGTTGAAAAAGATTCAGTTTCTTTATTGAGCAGACATCAAGCAGGCCATCGTTGGCTATAGCTTTGGGTGTCAGGAAAAAACCTCCGGCAAACCTCCGGCCAATTGAGATGGTGTTGATGAAACAGTCAGTTTCAGAAGTACTCTGCCCGCTGGTGACTTTCATTCGTTTTTCCTTGAAAAAAAGGATCGTTTTCACAATGTGCCAGATATACTTGTGTTTACCGCCTTTTTTAACCTTCCCGGGTTCTGTATAATTTTCTGCAGCCACCTGGGCGTCGAACCCCAGACCCATACCGTTGAGGAAAATCATACCATTAACAGAACCAACGTCCATAACAATTATGTTCCTTTTAAAAAGAATTTCCCAGTCATTTTCTGAAAAGCGATCGCGAAATCCGGTAACCTGAATGAAATCATTTCCTGTTCCGGCCGGAATGACGCCGATTATAACATCCTGCTTGTCAACCAATGGTCTGGCTATCTCATTTACTGTGCCATCTCCCCCGACTCCGATGATATACCTGTATCCTTTTTCATAACACGATTTCGATAGTTCGACGGCATGACCGCTGCTTTCCGTTAGCAGTATCTCACCGTCAATACCATATTGCTTTATCTTCTCAGCGATTACAGGAATCATGGTCTTTGCAAAACCATTCCCTGCTATCGGATTGACAATAAATATCCATTTTTCTTTTAACTCAGGCTTCATAATTATAGTATTTAATAAACACTCGAAGACCTTAACAAATAAATCTTTTTAACCGCAAAGCATGCTAAGTTTTAGCAAAGCACACAAAGTTTAAGGATCTAATATCAGCTCTTTGCGAACTTCACGTAGGATCTTTGCGAGCGTTGCAGTAAATTCTTCATTGGTTTCAATATTCTCTGAAAAATCAGTGAATTAAATGTAAACTTTTAATGATATGCAGATTCAATTACTGTTTTTACTTTATCAATTATTTCGCTATCAGTCTTATCGATTAGTTCATGTCTGGAAATCGGCTTATGAATTATGACTTCCAGTTTTGATCCGAAATCAATATAAAACCTGTTTTTTGGTTTCAGGTCATAGAACCCATTTAAAGTCAGAGGCAGTATACCGATATCCCTTGTTTTGAAGAGGTAGATGAATCCCCTGAAAAACGGATTGATTTTACCGTTCAGCGTTCTTGTACCTTAGGGGAAAAGTGCAACTGACTGATCTTTTGCTTTCTCAATCAGCTGTTCGAGCATGTGCCTGGTATTGCTCACTGAAGGTTCTTTAAATGGGACGTAATCAGTCAGCTTTAAAAAGCGGCCGAAAACCGGGACTTTCAGAAGCCGTTCATGTCCAAACCAGGATACATTCGGGTAAAAAGAGGTTATCGCCACTATATCAAAAAGGCTGGCATGATTGGCGAGAAGTATGTACTTACTGTTTTTATCGATATTCTCCTTTCCTGTGATCGTCAGCTTTTTTCCCATTATCAGGAACACCGATTTTGCCCAGATACAACAAAGGAAACGAACCGGTTTTTTTGCCTTGAACCATGAAAGGATAACCACCACCACAACACCAACAGCTGTGTAACTGTATAAAATTGCGTACACCGGAAAGGTAAGAATGGTATTAATACCGGAACTCATCAGTAAAGTCTGATTTTTTCAGGGCTGAAAATAAAATATTTTTTGATACAAAAGCTAAATTACTCATCTTTGTGATTCCCCGAAGATGTCATTTACCTGAATTGCTGACAAATGCGATTTTCTGACTGTCAGGCGACCAGGAGGGTACATTTATGGTTCCCTGCCCGCCGTAAAGGTAGGCAATAACTTTAGGTTCGCCACCATTAGCAGGCATCAGTCTGAGCATTACCCGCTTATAGGAAGGATGGCCGTTTTTTTCAATATCAGGAGGAAATGATATAAACGCGATCCACTTACCATCAGGTGAAATGTGCGGGAACCAGTTCCTGTATTCATCGAATGTAAGTTGTTCTCTTCCTGTTCCGTCCGGTTTTATCCGCCATAATTGCATATTTCCGGAATGACTTCCATTGTAATAGATATATTTACCGTCAGGGGAATATTCACATCCGTCAACATGTTCCCCCTGAGGGAGATCAGTCAGAGCCACTTCTTTCCCTCCCTTTATTGAATTCCTGTAGATGTTGTAAATATTTTTGCCACCACGCTGAGCTACATAGACCAGTTCCTTGTTATTTGGAGCCCAGCCATGAAAATATGACGGGGTCTCTTCGGTAATCAATCTTGGTGTTCCACCCTTAAGAGGTAAAACATAAACGGCCGATCCTCCGCTTTTCCCGTCTGCACCATCCTTGGTGCAGCTGATAGCCAGCTTCTTGCCATTGAATGATATGCCATGATCGTTATTATTCCTGGTGGCAAAACCTGTATTAAGCTTCACAATATCGCCACCTGACACAGGTATTTTGTATAATAGTCCATCCATGTTGAAAAGAAGCTGTTTGCCGTCAGGCATCCAGTTTGGAGCCTCGAACCTTCCTTGCTTTTCATAAATTACAATTCTTTTTCCGTCAAAAACATTCATTGTTTCAAGACGGCACCCAACTGAACCATCCCTTGACGCATTATAATTATCCGCTACAGGCTGATCAATGCGGACATTCCAGACCATTGCCTCTTCTGTGATTTCAGGATTATGAGAGCAAACAAACAATCCGGCAAGGATTTCATCGGGCAGATTAA
>JBBSAP010000152.1:0-7227 GCA_038252165.1 Bacteroidales bacterium
GAAGGCTCATTGTAGGGATACTTCATGTTGCCGATTTTTTCGTGGATCAGAGACTGCATTTCCTTTCTGTAAGACCGCATACCGGCCAGCCAGGCAGGATAGTCCTCAGGCTTATCGGGCCCGGCAAGGAGTTGTTCGAATTTATACGATGTGCTCATTATTATCCGGAATGGAATCTCCTGTGGCGCATTCACGGTAAGTTGTGTCCGAACTGCAAGACCAGATCCGGGCACGTCTGATGTGATCATTTCCATGGCAGGAATGAATGACATTGCTGCAGCAGCGCTTCCTGTATAGAGAGTAAGTTTCTTCAGAAAATTGCGGCGGTCAATATTTCCCTGCCTGTAATCTTCAATAAGACCGGTGATTCTATTATCCATAAATTTTGTTTTAGAATTTTTGTATTTCTAATCAACTACATCACTGAAACAATGACTAAGCGTTGCACTATCAATCATTGCTATTATCTATTAGTACGGGCTGGAATTGGCTTTAGACCCGGAGCCCCCGGTTCCAGTTGAACAGGTACCTTAGGTGGCATTGCAGGATATTCAAACTTAACCGGCCATATCGTTTGTTTATTGTTGCCCGGTTTAAAACTCTGGTATGCACCCGGAAGCCATGTTTTAGAACCCATCGGTCTGGACAGATAATCCTTGTCGATCTGGCGGGGAAACTTCATGAAATCGCGTACATTAAGCGTAGAAACAGGTTTACAACCTATCTTATTAATATTCTTGTCAAGGACAACTACCATTTCGAATGATTTGAGATCGAGCTGAGCAGAAATATCGCCTGTCAGGCTATTCTTATCATTACCGGTGGCTACCTGCCACTGAGGCAGTTTCATAGTAATCCCTCTGTCGGCTTTCCACAAGACCAGATCCGCGGAAGAAAGACCTGCATCACCCGACTTACTGAACTTTTCTCGTGCTTCGTCCATCGCCTGCTCTCCTGTGTTGCGCTCACCATTGCGGAAGTGCTGCACGAAGAGAGGATCCTTTGACGTACCATCAAACAGGTTATAATCTGAGAAATTATCCTGTGCCCGCTTCGAGGTATATGGAAGACTTATTGCTCCTTCCGTATTTTTCATTATAATGTTATTGTATATTCGTTCCCATGAACAGCTGGAGATTTCATTCTCAATAAGACCTGTTGAATAGTAGTACGGAGGTACCAGTCGATCGGTAGCCACGCACATATAAATACCAAAACTGGTATTGCCAAAGATGAGGTTGTTTGAAACAAGGATTCCACTTGCATCATGTGCATAGATACCATCGCCACGATTATATGCAACAATATTGTTATCAATCAAGCCCGGTCCATTGCTACATTCGAAGAAGATCCCGGAGATCCTATTGTTGACTACAACGTTTCGTGTTACCCTGGATCCGATATACCCGCAATCGAGCCAAATGCCCCATGACTCATTGTCGCGTACCAGATTGGCCTCTACTGTGCCTCCCATGAGACCATGTATCTTAATACCACCGCTCTCAAAACCCGGGATTACACCTCCGCAACGTTCAACTATGTTGCCCATAACCACTGAACCATCGCTAAAGAGACCCGCAATTCCGCACTGCCCACAGTCGCTTACGGTGTTGTTTAAAATCAGATGCCTTCCTGGGATACGCCGTTCATCCAGTGTAAATATGTCATGATGTCCGCTAACCAGATAACGATCTTCAGGTAGTATATCGGGCAGCAACCAGGGATTCTCATCCTCCGCCCCGAAATCCAGGCCTATGGTTTTGATGTCACGGATGATGTTATTCTCAATAATCCAATGCTGTCCGCTCCTGCAGCTTACAGCTCCTACCTGCGGGAAGGATACATCATTGGCGCAATGTTCAAAGATGAATCCCTTCAGGTTAATGAAGTTTTGTGACCTGCGAACAGGTGCAAAGATGTGTCGCCGCACGGAGAACTCCACCTGGGTTTTACTGATAGGTTTGGAACCTTCAGTTAAATGTAAATAAATTGTTTCACCATCCTCCGAGCACCAGGTAGCCGGCTGTTCATACATTGCCTCCATCTGGCTCTTCCCCGGTACCTTTTTTCTTGTAGCCGGATCTGTTTTCACTTCTTTCTTAGCCTCAAATATTTCCTTGCCATCAAGAAAGACCTGGCCCTGCCTTCCTCCGCCACGGCCCTCACTGTAAACAATTTTGAACGGATTAAAATCAGTGGTAAAGAAATCACCGGGAATTTTTGTGGAGAATACTCCAGGGTGTCCGGTGACAGGGTTCCATACTTCACAATATATCTCTGATCCTCTGATAACTACTTTCTCATTCGGAGCTCCCATATAGGTAATTGGCCGGCCTTCCTCACCTCCGTGAAGGGGTGCTACCCATTCGCGATAAATACCTTCATGCACCAACACAATATCACCTGGCTGGGCCAAAGCTGCAGCCCTGGAGATAGTCTTAAAAGGTTTCTCTTTTGTACCGGGATTATTGTCGCCGGCAGACGCATCTTTTTGAGAGACAATATACATTCTTCCATTGGGACTAACCTGCCCCTGCAATGATAAGACAGACATCAAGGTCAAGACAGATAGAGAAAGGAGGTAATACAAATTCCTCTTACTCACTTCATTGTAATGTTTTAACTGTAACATAAGTGTTATTATTAAATTTATAGTTCATTTCAAAGTACAATCATTTGCCAATTAAGTAATTCCAGGGAGGCTTTGTCTTAAATTCTTATTTAAAAATCCATGTAATCCAGTAATTCTAACCAGCGGTATAAAGGATGTACCCAAATCTCTTTGTAATTATGAAAAACAGCGGTATTCCAATAACTCTATGCTATCAACAAGGATAGAGTCCTGTCCAAAGAGTGTGAAAGAGGACAAAACATAAAAAAGTGCAATAAGTGCGAGGATTTGTTTTTTCATAGTTAACATGTTTTATTCTTATTGATTATAATTTATTAGAGGAAGCCAAATCTGCGCTTTTGCGCCAGTCTGGCTGGCATCAGAAAAGGGTACCAATATAAGTTTCTCGGACAATCCCTTATCGGTTGCAACTGTAAGACTATAGGCCTGTTTGCCAATCCATTGCGCGGGAAGTTTATCCTTAGCGCTTTGCAGTTCCAAAATATTTTGTTTCGGAAGTTTAAAGATAATACGTTCAGCGCCAAATCGGGGATTCAATGAATTATCAAGAGAAAGTACAAATGGGCCCCTTTGAATGGCTATTTTATCCGGGTAGTTTTTACCTCCTGATACAATACTAACAGGAATATCAAAATTGACTTTAAGTTCATCGCCATTTGCCCATTCTCTCCGGATAGTAAGGTATTGACCAGGAATTCCTGCATACACCTCACCTGCTGAATTTACTGTGAAATGAGTTGTCCAGAAAGGCACCCTTACTGCCAGGGTGAAAACCGCCTTCTTAGAGATCGATATTGTATATTTGATATGCCCGCTATCGGGAAAACTACTAAATGCATGCAATTTAAAGGGTATTTTCTCACCGGTCTCTGTGTCAAGGGTATCATTAACTTCTCCTGGTTCAAAGAGCAGTATAGCCAGAACTCCCGACTTTTTCCCAAAGTTAATCAGTGGAATCATTGAAATTCCTCTAGGTATGCTTGAAAGACAGCATGAAATACCGCAGGAATAGGGTTTTTTACCCTGCAGGGGCGTATAATAACTTACGCAACCGGTCTCCGGATCTTCAGAACCAAGCAATTGATTATAAACAGTTCTTTCAATCTGATCATAATATTTGCTCTCACCTATCAGCGAAAATAATTCATAATTTAGTTGAAACCATGTTGTAGTTACGCATCCTTCACCCATGTTCGATTTTTCGTCTGCCGGCAAACAATGATCATCCCTGAATAATTCAGAAGCGCTTGCTGTACCGGTAATGTATAAGCGATTTTCAACTATATCATTCCAGGCAATTTTTACTGCTTTAAAAAGATCTTCCTCCCCGGTAATCTTATACAATTTGATAATTCCAAGGAGGTTTGACAATAATTCGTATGCCTTACCATTAGCTACCTGATTAACACGTCCGGTTTCAAATAAAGATTTTAAAATTGAAGGTCCGTCGGGATGATTATAAGAACTGACAATGTAATTTGCAAAATCGAGATATTTCTGATCTCCGGTATATCTGTACAGGTCAATCACCGGACCTAACACACTCGTTGATGCCATCCCGACGTGTGTTCCCGAAGTCACAATATCCATCTGTCCCGGATTATCTCCGAATGTCCTGCACAACAGATCACCTATTCGTTTTGCTGCATCAAGAGCAGGTTTATATCCTGTTGATCTATAGTATGAAAGAAGGCCAACGAGATTATATTTATGAGACCAGACATCCCAGTTTGTCCAGTAGTTCTCAGGAGTGTAGGTACCCAGGTAGCCATCTTTTTTTTGAGTGTTGAGTAAAATGGTAAGAATACGATCCATTTGAGTTTTTAAACGTGGATCATGGGTATAGCGCCAGGCATTAGAGGCAGCATCAAGATACTTTCCGATATGTTCTCCTGCCCAGTTTTGCTTGCCCGGCCTGTTCTGATAACCGGCAAGCATTTCCTTTTCATCAACTTCCAGCAAACGTTTATTCAGGTTGATATCAAGTCTTAACCCTAACCAACCGCCGATTCTCTGGCTTTCGAACGGAGTAGAAACAAAAACATCCTTTATTTTATTTTCAATGACCACATGTGGTTGTGCACGTACAGGTAATCTAACTGTTCCAAGGGAACTCACTGTTATTTCTTTCGAAAGATGTTCATTCGTTTGCGACTCTGTAAAAACAGCACTAACACTGTAAATATCGGGTAATGGTTTTGCCAGGTAAAACGAGAATTTATTTGAAGAATCTGAATTCGTCCAAATTCTTACAGATTGCTTTTTGGATTGGAGTATAAAATTTGATGTATCTGTAAGTGTAAAAAATAACTCGCCCACGTAATTTTGGGTTCCTGAATTCTTGAAAACTATTGTGAACAAGGATCTATCTTTGTCTTTGGTTTTTAAAAACTGGATCTTGGAATCGACAACTTTTACATAATCTTTGAGAGTGATCCCGTAAGGTTCGTATGAATATGGCCCCGTATGCATTCCACCGTTCCCATTTGGTCCATAAACACGAACTGCAATTGTATTTTCCTTATCCCATTCAATCTGGTCTGCTTTTACAAGGTAATTGCGGGGTTGACCCCATTTCCCATCAAAGGGAGAAAAACTACCGGTTTCACCAATGAGTTTCCCATTCAGAAATGTCTGGTCAACATCCTGGATTTGTCCCAGACTCAGTTTTAAGTACCCTGATTTTATTACAGCAGATTTTATTTCGGGTGAGATAAAAATCTTTTTCCTGTACCAGGCAAAACCTGAATAATCGTAACCCGCATGTGCCCACCATAATCCAGCTTTCAAATCTGCCCACTTCTCATCATTGTATCCTGGCAATGACCATTCGATACTATCTCCAGTCTTGAATTTCCAATCTCTTGAGATAGTGAAAACCTGTGCTGAAGTATGAAAGCAAGGCAGTCCAATAAGGAATAAAAAAAGTCTAATTTTAAACAATCTACTTAATTTCATTGAATTTATAATAATCACTTTAAATTACTTTGCCTGATTATGCTGGTAGTATGATGCAAATAGTTTTTTATTTCCAATCTGATTTGAATTGATAAGTTCCTGAACCTACCTTAAATAGGGCATATTTGCCTTCCAGCACTAAAAATTTTATATCTTTCAAATGATCAACAGCCTGGTTGTTCTCACTAATTCTTTTCTTGTTTATTGTTGGGATGAAAACAGTGGCTGTCGAATTACAGGGAATAGTTACATCGAGGTAAAAACACCCGGATTCCTTTCTCCACGAACTTTTAATCAATCCTTTTACTGATTGAAATTCCCCTTCAGCATACTTCAGATCATTAAAGATATAAGGTTTTATTATCAATTTCTCAAACCCCGGACCCTGTGCGTCAGGTAAAATGCCCAAAACATATTTATAAAACCAGGAACCTACAGATCCCATCATCGGATGGTTATGTGAGTTCATTTCTCCACCGGTTTTATTTTCCCAGCGCTCCCATAAAGTAGTAGCTCCATTGGCAAGCATATATCCCCAACCCGGATAGCTTTCCTGTGTGGCAATTCTATATGCCGACTCAGCATATCCGTATTCAGTTAAAGTCTCAAGGAGATATTTGGTACAAAGATTTCCTGTGGTGAGATGAAAATTATGCTTTTCAACATCTTCCACCAGATTTTTAACAACACGACTACTGTTTGCTTTATCCACTAATCCCAGGAATAAAGCAAATGAATTACAGGCTTGGTTATTGGAACCATATCCGCCTGACTTTTCATCCCACCATACCCTATTGAATGCTTTGGCAGTTCCCAAATATAGTTCCCGATAAGAAACCTCATCTTCTGCATTTCCAATAATGGAAGCCATTTGAGAAATAATCTTTGCACAATAATATAAATACCCGGTTGAAATCAGTTTACCAGGCGTGTATCTGGAAACAGCACCTGAACCAACACTTCCGGGAGTACCAAATTCTTCAGGAGGGGACCAATCACCCCAATAGCTATAATTCACAATCCCATCGTCTGTTCTCGATTGAAGGTAATCAACCCATGCTTTTAATCCGCTGTAATGTTTCCTGATAATGGTTTCATTTCCATAAAATTCATAACTCTTCAATGCAGCTAGAAGATAACTAGCCGATACCGGATCAGCGGGCCGAAAGCCCCAGCGAAAGGGAGCTGTATCTGTTATAGTTCCGTCAGCACCCTGAATATCTTTAATATCGTCAATCCATTTGATATAAAAACGGGAAAGATCAAAATTGTAAAGGGCCTGTTCTATCCGCACCGTCATATCATTCAGCCAGCCCATGCGTTCGTCACGCTGTGGACAATCTGTCGGAATGCTGTGTAAATTGCTGGATTCAGTTGAACAAACCATCTTATGAATACGGTTCAGTAAGTCATTGCTGCAATTAAACTTACCAGTCGGATCAACAGCTGATCTGGCTATCTTAACCACAATTGAATCTTCTGGTGGCTTAACAGGGAATCCTTCCACTTGTATGTAGCGAAAGCCATGGTAAGTAAAGGATGGCTCCCACTCTTCCTCTCCGTCACCTTTAAGAATATATGTTTCTTCAGCCCCTGCTGACCTCAGATTTTCCTGATTGACAGTTCCATCAGGACTA
>JBBSAP010000153.1:0-7138 GCA_038252165.1 Bacteroidales bacterium
CTAGCCCCGAAGGATAATCGACAGGCGATGCAGTAAACGGATCGTAACCATACCCTCTTCTTTTTACCACATTCAACCTCTCAAGAGCAAGCGCAGATGGTGCTCCATCTTTCATCGCAGCAGCCTCAGCATAAATTAAAAATGCCTCGGGATACCTGAATATTGGATCGCTAAAGGTGCGCAGGCCACTTGTATTGGTAATAAACTTTTTCAAGAGAACAGGTGAGGTAGATGGCAGGGAAACGGAATCTCCATTTGGCCCTATATATTTATCATATAAGTTGAATGATTTTCTAAGGTCATTATCATTCCAACTGCTTCCAATAAATGAAGTAACAATTGGCAACCATGCATAATTACCGCCACTGCTGTAATTGTAAGGAGGCGTATTGGGACGATGTAGGTAAATGGCTATATCAGATTGTCTCGAATCTGAATGATGTATAGATAAAATATCTTCTGAATTTGTAACAGTAGCAAAGATGTTATAAAAATCACTTGGCTTACTTACTAATACAAGGGAATAAACTCCGCCCTGTATTATTTCATCAGCTTTATCAGCAGCTTCCTGCCACTTTTCCCTGGTAAGGTACACTTCAGCCAGCAACATTTTGGCGGCCCATTTGGAAGCGCGTCCTGTTTCAGTGCCTACTGATGCAGGCAAGCTGCTCTCGGCTGCCAATGCATCCTGAATAATTAAATCATACACTTTATCTTCAGGCTCTCTCGGGCTGGCAATCTTACTAAGGTCAGTGCTTTCATTGGTCTTGATGGGTACAGGCCCAAATCCTCTAACGAGATTAAAATAAGCCATGGCCCGGAGGAAATAAGCTTCTCCCAAAATTCTTTTTTTGACATCATCATTTATATCAACGATCGCCGGCACATTATCCAACACAGAATTTGCACGGTTAATAGTTGTATAAAATGAACTCCAGATCGCAGCAGCCCTATTGAAGTTTATCTGGTCGAGTATTTGATCAAAGACAGGAATGGGCGCCTGTGATCCCCTCCCATTTACATAATCAGAATGCAGCACCAGAAACAGCCAATAAGTAATTGCGTAATTATCTGCGAGGGAAGAGTACGCACCGGTTATTGCCCCTTCAGCGTCTGATTGGTTGTTATAATAATTGGTCCTGGAAATAAAATCTTTGGGATTTTCCTCCAGCACTTTTTTGCATGAAGAAAAGGTGACCAAAAACAGTAAAAATATAATAGACTTTTTCATTGTTTTTTCTTTTTTGTGATTAAAAACTGAATTGAATTCCTGCACCGAATGTCCTTGCGTTAGGATACCCGCTTGCATCAATCCCGATTTGTAACCTGTTGCCAATACTTTGAGAATCGTTTCCTGTTGTATTTATTTCAGGATCGAGGCCGGGGTAATCTGTTATCGTGAAAAGATTAGTTGCTGAAACATAAATACGCGCCTTGGTAAACCAGGTCTTTCCTGTTCTGCTTGCGTCTACACTATACCCGACCTGGAGCGACTTGAGTCTTATATAACTGCCATCTTTTATAAACCTGTCGGAGCCCTGCATCTGTGTGCTCTTACTTATTTTTGGATACTTGGCATTTGGATCCGGCTTGTCTGCAGTCCAGTAATTATTAAACAAGTCGGCTAACTGGTTCTGCGATCGCTGGAAGGAATTCAGATTAGTATAAGCAGTACGCCAGAAGATATCATTACCATGCGAACCCTGGATGAAAAAGTTCAGGTCTATTCCCTTGTAAGAAAAAGTTGAATTAAACCCGTAAGTGAATTTTGGATATGGTGTGCCAATAATGGTACGATCCAAAGCATTCACAACTCCATCATTATTGAGGTCTTTGTATTTTATGAAACCAACATCAGTAAGTCCGTCTTCTATATATCCATAAAATTCGCCCAGGGGCTCTCCCACTCTTGCAATGTTTACACCGGCTAAACCAGTGAGCGACCCGGAAGAAATTATGTCGCTGCCCCCTGCAAGGGAAATCACTTTATTTCTGTTAGTAGATATTTGAGCAGAAAGATTCCATTTAAATGCATTTACCAAAATATCTGTGCTTACACTTAGTTCTATACCCTTGTTCTGCACCTCGCCAATATTTTGAAGAACAGAGCCAAACCCAACAGACGGGGGAAGCGGAACGGAGGCCAAAAGATTATCAGTATTCTTTTTATAATAATCAAAAGTGAAGTTTATCCGGCTGGAAAGAATACTTAAATCAAAACCAAAATCAAGCTCGTTTGTTGTTTCCCACCTGAGCTGACTATTAGACAATCCCGATGGTACATAACCTATACTCGCAGCATTTCCTGAAAAAATATAATTCACCGGCGACAGCCTGTTTAATGATTGATAAGGAGACAGGCCGGTATTGCCCGTCACACCATAACTGGCTCTGAATTTAAGATTGGTGATCAATTTCATGCTTTGCATAAAAGACTCATCCGATACCCTCCAGGCAATGGCTGCAGACGGAAAAACTCCCCACTTGTTATCACTGCCAAATCTTGAAGAGCCATCAGCCCTCGCGCTTGCAGTAATAAAATATTTATTAAGCAGTGAATAATTTACTCTGCCTAACCATGACGCAAGGCTCCATTCCGAAATTCCGGACGAAGGAGGATTGATGGTTTCTGCTGCGCCAAGATTATAGTTTTCAGTAATGTTGTTTGAAAAACCAGAAACAGAAATATTGGTGTATTTGGTCGAATACTTTTGATAAGTAAATCCCGCTACCAAATCCAATTTTTGCGATTTATTAAAACTCTTTGAATAGTTAACAGTATTCTCGTTAAGAAATGAATTCCAGTAAGAACTTCCGGATGATGCGCCTCCGCGATCGTTTTGAAAAATAATCGGGCTGAAGAAATCGGTTGACGCATTTTCATACTCTACCCCTACCCGTGTTTTAAATGATAAGTCTTTAGTAAATTTTACATTCAATGAATTATTAACCAAAACTGAGTTAGTTAATCTCCTGTCTCTTCTTGGCTTACCCCAAATGAGCGGGTTACGTATATCTGTAGGATCGGTAAAGGGATAAATTTGTTCTATGCGGGTGTACTGGCCGCTGGAGTCATAAGGTGACAAAGTTGGAGGCGCTGATAATGCACCGGAAAACATCGTGTTCCCTCTTTCGCCATTATCGACGGGTGCTGAAAAAGTTTCTCTTCTTGACATTGCCACGTTCGCTGCGAGTGAGAGCCAGCTTTTTACTTCATGATCCAGGTTAAACCTGAAAGATCCTCTTTGGGCTGACGAATTTATGATAACACCCTCCTGGTTATAATAGTTTCCTGAAAGTGAATAATTTGTTTTTTCTGTACTTCCTGAAAAAGTCAAAGTATGATTTTGGAGAGGAGCATCCCTGAAGATTACATCCTGCCAATCTGTACCTGGATCATTGACCTGGTTTACATCAAAAAATGGAGCTAACCCATCATTTTTCAGGAACTCATTTGCTACCGTAGCATATTGCTTCGCGTCTAAGAGATCATATTTTTTTGCTACACGCTGTATTCCATAAAAAGCATCTACAGTTACAGTACTTCTGTCCCTGCCCTTTCCTCTTTTGGATGTAATAATTACCACGCCGTTTGCGCCTCTTGATCCGTATATCGCTGTTGCCGAAGCGTCTTTCAAAATATCTATAGATTCAATGTCCGAAGGATTTAAGAAATCAATGCCACCCGTAACAGGAAAACCATCTACAACATATAAAGGAGTATTATCACCAATCATTGAATTGGCGCCACGAATCCTTACTTCTATTCTTGAGCCCGGTGCGCCAGAATTGTGTACAACCTGTACACCGCTCGCTCTTCCTTTAAGCGCTTCTTCCAGGCTATATACAGGAACAGATTCAAGCTCTTTGGTTTTAACCTGGGCCACAGATCCCGTAAGATCTTTTTTAGTCCTGGTGCCATACCCAACTACCACTACTTCATTCAACCCCGTTTGAGTTTCTTCAAGCGTGATATTAAGTTCAGTCTGCTTTCCAACTTTTACTCTTTGTGTTTCAAATCCTATACTGGAAATTTCAAGTACAATATTACGGTTGTCCGCAACAGTTAGCGAAAAGTATCCTTTATTGTCAGTGGTGGTTCCAATTTTAGTACCTGCTACTAAAACCGACACGTTTTGTATTGGCTCCCCATTGGGCTTCGTTACTTTTCCATGAATTTCAACAGGCGGAGGTGGAGGTGGTGGTGGTGACAATGCCGCAGTACTGGTATTATGAAAAACTTCCTCCCACTTTACAACTATAGTCTTGTTAATGATAAGGTAGGTAAGCTGTTTCCCTTTAAGGCATTCGTCCATGGCTTTCTGCAGAGACACGTCATGTACCTTTACGGTCACATTGCCTGCTTTTTGGAAAATGTCATAAGTGCAGACAAAATCATAGCCACTTTGCTGCTGAATTTTTTTGAACACTTTTTGCAGAGAAACATTAGTTTCAGAGAGCGTGATCTGAGAGTAACTTTTGGCAGTTACATGAAGGCATGCCGCGAATAAAAAAATGACTGTAAGCTTCATGATTTTCAGCGTTTGTTTTGATTTCCTGGAAAAATAATTCCATGAATAACAAAGAACTTTTAAATTCATAACTTCGTTTTGGTTTAGATTAATGTAATAGTTGTCTTCAGCGATTTATTATAAGTTAACCTGAACTTCCGCCGGGTAGTGGAGCAAACACTCCCCGGTTTTTTTCAGTAAACTTGAAAACATCTTTCAATATCATTCTAATCCATTCATCATGGATATTAAGGTGAGGCAACAGGAATCACGATAATCCTATTCTCTTCTAACTTAAATTTCACTCCTCCTGTTGCTTCTAATATTTTCAGCACTTGTGATAAATTAACGTCCCTGGAAATAGAGCCCCAGAAGTGCCGGGAAATTGTACCCTTGTATTCCACATCCACATTGTACCATCGTGATACCTGGCTCATGACACTGCTCAGATCCATTTTCTCTCCAAACCAAAATTTTCCGTTCTTCCAGGCCATTACCTCATCAAGGTTTACGTTGTCTGCTACCTTTATGTTCTCACTTACCTGTGCCTGCTGACCAGGTGTGATCACTCTAGTTTCCTTTTTGTCTTCCTTCGTCACCCTTATGCTTCCTTCCAGTAAAGTAATTTTCATATCCGGCTGGTCGTTATAAGTATTTACATTGAAATGGGTTCCCAATACTTTCACTGCTACATTCCCATGTTGTACTATAAATGGCATTTTTGCATCATGCTTTACTTCAAAATAGGCCTCACCTGTTATTTCCACTTTTCTTTCACTTCCCATAAAAGCAGTAGGATATTTTAGGCTTGATCCCACATTGATCCACACATTACTGCCATCTGATAATACAATTGTTAAAGGCTTGCTCCCTTTTGGAACACTGAGGGTATTATAACTAATTTGGTGGGTAGCCTTCCCCATGTAGCTAATTGTTCCATCTGCGTGTTTTATGATCTGAACATTTCCTTGCACCGCAAGTGTTCCGTTTTTGCTTTTATCCATTTTGATCTTCGTTCCATCTGCGAGAGTTAGCACTGCGGCACTACTGGCGGGAGGCGCAACATCAATTGGTTTTGACTGGACAGCAACAAAAGGCCGCTTTATGGTTGAGTGGGTATAGAAATAAGTACCTGCTGCAATCGCCGTAAGAAATACCGCTGCAACTTTTGTCCATGTTCTCCAACTTATTTTTGTCTTATTCAAAACAACGTTTCGCTGCACTATACTTGCATACATTCCTTTCCAGTCAACATAAGAAAGATCCTCGCCCGGTTTATACTGCTCCCATACTTCACGCGTGTAATTCTTCAATTCAGAATCTTCACCGGCTTCACGAATCCAGTCCAAAAGCTCAGACCTTTCGTCAGCATTAGCTTGTCCTGATGTATATGCACCGAGTAAATAATAAACTCTTTCCTTAGATAGCGACATTATAGGTTGGTAAAAGATATAGCAGACAGATACACGAATTAGAGAAATGTACTAGTCAAACTAAAAATTATTTTTTTAAAAGCCAGAAGGTGATCAGGATTGTAAAGTTCGGATTACGTAAAAAAGTGCGTATGAACTTAAGTGCGCAGGTCAGGTGATTCTTAACCGTGTTAGGCGAAATATGTAGTTGGCGGGCTATCTCTTCCCGGTCCATGCCTTCTTGTTTACTAAGCTTGAATATGAGTTGTTGCTGGGGAGGAAGTCTCATTATGGCCTGGGTAATTAACTGCTCACTTTCCCTGCCGAGCACCATTTCATCGGTCGTATTCACGGAGTCACTTTTTTGCGATATTACTTGTAATAATTTCCTGTCCTGAGCTATCTTCCGATAATGTAAATATACCCTTCTATATACTGCAGTAAAAAAATAGGAAGAAGGATTATCTATACTCCCTAACGTGCTTCTATTTTGCCAGATGTTTAGAAAAACATCCTGTACAATTTCTTCCGCTACCTGATCTGAACGGGTCATTTTCAGCACTACTGAGTAAAAGCGTTTTTTATATAGATCAAAGAATTTTTCAAACGCTTTCTCATCCCCCTTAGCTATTTTCCCAAGTAACGCTTTTTCAAAATGTGGTTGCGTATTATGCAAAAGCAATCGTTTAAGATAAAACTACAAAAAAAAAAATAATTCGTTGAACTAACAGAAAGCAACTGGTGCATGATCTCCCTTTCTCATATTTCATTTTATTTATTGAGTATTAGAAACATAATTTAGGTATACAATCTGTCATACTGTTATTGGAAATATTTCATGCAGTTCCCATCATAACTACTGAACCGTTGCGACTCGCGGGAAAGCCGTTAATTAACCATACTTAGCCGCAATTCATTAACTTCTGCTACATTCTTGTTTGCTACATTAACTGCTTTTAGTTTTACCATAATTTTCCCTTTAGGAATAAAGAATGTACCTATCCTCAAGGGCTTCCATGCCCGCATTTCATAAGCTTCTTTTCGCGGTACCCGGTCGGGACTTGGAATTTGCTCTGAGTAAAAAGCCGGGAAAACATTGACTATCTTTTTTTCGTTTCCGATACTGCATTCGATAGTTGAACCCACATCTGCCTGTTTACACAAGTAATCCATCTCCACGAAATAATTTCCTGCCTTTTCACAATCAATTTCCCA
>JBBSAP010000154.1:0-7120 GCA_038252165.1 Bacteroidales bacterium
AACATTATATTCCAGACCGACTTCCGGAAGTACCTGAAATCAGTAAGAACCGGGTGTTTTTCGTATGAATCAAGATACCGGTTTTCGGATTCTTGAATTTCATCGAGATCTGAGGGCAAATCTGCATAGAAGGGAGGTATCAGTCCGGGTTTATATTTTATTCTTCTCTCCTGAAGCTCCCTGCTGTATAATTCATAATAGTGTCTGCTGAGAGGTCTTATTCCCACTAGTTTCATATTCCCCTTGAAGAAGTTGATAAGCATCGGCAACTCATCCAGCCAGATCTTTCTGCAAACCGATCCCCATGATGTTATCCGGAAATCATCCATGAACTTACCTCCATCCTTCAGTTCATGCTGTTTATAGACATAATCCTGGATATATTCTGAGTATGGGTGCATAGTCCTTAGCTTGTAAACTTTTATTGAATCCCCGTTTTTACCTATTCTCGGTAAGGCGATAAGCGGACCATAGTTAATTCCGTTCATCCTGATCGGATCTCCGATCCTGATTGCTTCAATAAACAGATTGTTACCGATAAATGATTCCTGGTTTATCATGAATCCGGCCCTTGAAATCCTTCCCAGCGCTTCTGCCCGCGAATAGACCTTATTTAAATCATGTGTGAGCAGTTTATACAGCCCCCTGGTCCATTTAAGCTTGGGCAGGATCCTTTTTACAATAAAATCAATAGAATAAAACGAATAGTTTATTACCGGCGGGTACTTTTTTAGAAGCCTTTCTTTTCTCTGATCTTTGGTTTCGACACAGCTCAGGAAATAACCTTCATTTTCAAGCCTGGAATTTACTTCATCGAGAAAGTCATTGAGCTTGATAATATCATTAATCCTGTGAAGGTTGATTATATAATCATATTTCTCGTTAGGGAGGTTTGAAATATTGAATGCCGATGTTGTCGAAAGGACGGCAGTGCGGGTATTCAACCTGGCCCCGGCCATTTTAATGATAGACCCGGCTTCTTCAGGTCCTCGCTCCTTCTCGATTGCCATCAATACCCGTGGATTAATAACTTCCGCCATTGTCCCGTTTCTTCCGTTTTTGTCCACTTTAGCTACCAGCTCATGTTCGCTCTTCTTTATTAAGGCCTTATAATCGGCATAATTCTCATAATCCTGGATATGAGCTTTTTTATAGGCTATGTAAACAGCCCCTAAGATTAATTCTATTAAAGTAGCTGTTATTGCAGTTCCCAGCACAACAGTCCTTGAATAGTCATATGCCCTTATGCTGTACATTATAAGGGCGGTTATAGATATGGCAATAATGTTACTTATAACTACCCGGCTGAACAATGTTGAATAATTAATGATCCTGCCGCGGTGCATTTTGCCGTTAAGCAAAGAAACCACAAGCCAGATCAGCGCCAGACCGCCGAAAAAAACAGCATGGGAAGGAAGATATCCTTTCAGGCCGGAGGGTTTTGTCGAAATAGCGATCAGGAATGATATTGCAAGAATAACAATATCAATAAATAAGGTAACTGCTCTGAACCTCCGGATCTCCATTAACTTTTAACAATACTGATTAGCAAAATAACAAAAAATAAAGGAATCTAAACCTTATAATTAATGAGAAAGGTTTAAAATTATTACAAGGGATGAGGCTTGCGGCTCGCGGTCCCGCTTAACCGGGATCTCCGCTTCGCTTCGACTCGCGGTTTGTGGTGAAATTAACCCGCTGGCGCGGATTTGTAATCCGTGTCTATTGTTTCACCCCCAAACCCCCTAAAGGGGGCTTGAATTCAGGACAGCAATAACAATTCAGAATCCAAATGTTACCCCCAGATTGAAAGTCCTTTTACTACCGTAAAAATACTGAGGCGACCACCTCTCATCACCAGTGATATCACTATTGGTAAATTGTAACCATGTGTACAGATCATTAATTATCTGGTACGATGCCTTTAGTCCTATGACAGTACTTTGCCATTCAACAGACGACAGCGGAGGATTTCCCAAACGGTCTGTTCCCAGTTCTGTATAATCGGGCCCGCGGATTGCATCGGTGAAATACATACCAATTTTTAGAGTGCGAACCGGCCTGTAATCAAGGGCAACATACCATTCCCTGGAGTTATCCCTCAAATAATGCCCCAGATTGAAATTCTGCGTCTCAAAGGTCAGAGTCGGAACATAATGCTGATAGGTGAGGGGATATGAATATGTAAATTCAGTTGTGAAGGAAAGGTTCTGAACAGGAAAATTGCTTAACCTGAATCCGGTTTTCCAGCTGAAGAAGTTCCATTCATCTTTTTTTGTGAACCTCGCGACTGAAAGCTCATCAATAAATAATGTAGCGTAAAGATGGAGATGTTTTATATTTCTGGAGCTGACATCAAAAAATACCTGGGAATTCATATTGTCAATTCCGGAAGTGTAGGAATGATCGACAGATTTGTAAAAGAACAAAGGCATTATATAGACCGGATTGAAATGTTTATCAGTATAGACAATGCTGTTCCCTGCTGAAATATTAAGATTTCTTACAGGAGTGAATGTGAAAATGTTGGCAGCTATGAATTTCTTATGATATACCTCCCTGTAATCGGGGCCATAGCTGTTATTCACCCAGTAAGATCTTGAGCTGTCGACGACCATCGAATTGAGCCAGCCATGGAACCAGTTGAACTCAAACCATTTTGCAGGTTTAAGGTTTAATTTTAATGCGAAAAAAGTCGGATTATTTCCTCCGAAAATATTCGCACCATTATAATTGGTACCCCACTGAAACTTATCCTTGACCATTCCTATATTTCCCCATTTCCACGACCAGGTTACTCCTCCCTGCATCTCGCTCCAGTCGGTTCCTCCCTTTATATGTCCGCCTTCTCTTTTTGTAAGGTATTGCGGGAGTCCCACCAAAGGCTTTTCATGATTATCGCGCAGAGAAGCATAAAATCCCCAGTGCTGTACATACGCCCTTGCCTCCCCGAAATTCCTGGCATAATAAGCTTTCCCTGAAGAATTAAAAAACAACTCGCCTCCGAGTATCGGATTTACTGTAAGTGAAAACAGCGAGTCCCTGTAATAAAACAGATCCCTCCTTAAGCTGCTTTTTTTGTGATTGAAGAAAAGATTGGCCTTCGTTTCAGGCTGTTCGCTGACCGCTGATCGCTGACCGCTAATCATCAACTCCTTGGCAAAATCCATCAAATAAAAGTCCCGTTCTTTCTGCTGCCGGATATTGAGTTTATCTCTTTGCTCATCTGCTTCATTAAGCCGGGTGGCAATAAATAATCTTGAATATGGTTTAACTGCAGAATTGATCTCAATGATCTGCATATTGGCGAGTTCATCAAGGAATTCATATACTCCCGTATTCACAACCGGATGAGGAACTTCCTGGGAATAAAGACGGCCCTGGTTAATTATGCATAACAGACCAATGAATAGTATAATATATTTCTCCCTGATATTATTCATCTTTAATGGATAAAGCAAATGTAAAGATAAGAGGAAATTCTTTTTACCACGGGGTTACACGGAGTCTTTGGTTTAACTTCGACTGCTCCTTCCGGCCTCCCCAAATCTGCCCCTCCCCAGCCCTCCCCAAATGGGGAGGGAGAAAGAAAGGTGTAGAAATAAAAAGTCTCCCCATTTGGGGAGATTTAGAGGGGCAGCATGTGGGGAGCTTGTAAGAATAATGAGTTAAATATGTGGATATTAAAAGTAAAAAAAAGTTCTTTTAATAATCCAATCCTTTCAACCCTTCAACCTCTTCAACTCTTCAACCTATCAACCCTTCAACCTCTCAACCTATCAACCCTTCAACCCTTCAACCCTTCAACCTTTCAACCCTTCAACCCTTCAACCTTTCAACCCTTCAACCTTTCAACCCTTCAACCCTTCAACCTTTCAACCTTTCAACCCTTCAACCTTTCAACCCTTCAACTTCCTCAACCCCATCGCAAATAAAAAGAGCGCCTTTCAACGCTCTCAGTTTTATATTTTATTTGTATTTCCCCGCACCCCGTACCCCGCACCCCGTAACACATACCGTTTTTGATTAACTGAACGGCTTATCCCCGAACGGGCTTTTGAATGCAGGTTCATCCAATCCCTTTTTGTCGATACCTTTACCTCCGGATCTTCTTGGAGGAGGAGGTATGGGATGCGATTGCATCATTAAAGTTATGGATTTATCCAGGAATATTCTGATAACTTCAGGTTTTGTATATGGTTTCTTGGATATTATCATATTATTTATGAACTTAGATTTCAACGAAATAGTTCAAAGACAATTGTACAAATGTAATTTATTTGTTAAAATAATCAAATTTTGACCGGATATTAATAATTCAACTTGTATAACTATTATCCCCGTCATACGGGATTTTTTATCTGATAATAACTCTGGCAGTATGCTTTAAGGGAGCTGATAACATTTCTACTATCACAACTCCTTTATTGTCCCTGACAGGTAACTGAATATGCGAAGATTTGCTGAATTCCAGATTTCGTGAGTCAACCAGAGTTCTTCCTGTGAGGTCAACAATTTTAACCGTTCCCTGGCGGCCTTCCCAAATATCACTCACCAGCTCAATGTTAATATAGCCAAAAGATGAATAAATATTAAATGGTTTATCCGAATCGGAAATATCGTTGATCCCGGCCGATAAATTTTCAATGATCAGAATAAACCTGTCTTTTATGGTTCCTTTGGATGCTGAAAAGGAATATTGATGTATATTGTTCAGATTAACAGTAGTATTCTGCACGAGATCTTTCAGATAAAAACCATAGTTTTCCACATTCTCAAGGCTGATCTGATTAATTGAAAAGGTTCCGTCATTCGGTACCCGGAATGCAAGAGGGATCTTTACAGATGTCGACGGGACCGGTATCCCGTTAATAGCATATTCCCTGTCCTGGCTGATAGAATAGATCTGTGCACGAAGATCTTCAGACACCCACTTTTGAGCATCAAATTTATTATCATAACCCATGGTGGCCTTATCATTGAACCAGATAATGGTCTCATCCTTCTGACTGTTGTTTCCCAGGGTAAGTCTTATAAGGGGGAAAGAACTTTTGCTTTCAAGATTTTCGGCTTTACCTTTATAAAAGGGAGTATCATTGTGTTCTCTTGCATTTGTAAAATCGATTGAAGCACCTGAGGCAAATGCCTGGACAAAGAATCCTTGCAGCGGAGGTATATGGCCAGTGGTTCCTGACGGCACGCCGGGTCCTCCCGGAATATAATAGTATTCCTGGTAATCTTTCAGAAAATGAACCGCAGTATTCATATTTCCGGTAAGAATTACATTATCCCAGTTTATACCGCATGTCAGGGAGTTACCGAAGAAATTCCATCCGAATACGCTAAAACTTAAATTCTTCACAGGCAGCGATGTCAGCAGGGAATTTCCTGAGAATGTTACATAAGCATCTTCAAAGTTGTAGAAATTATATCCTTCTGTTATCAGAAGTTCATTAAACCCTACGGTACCGCCATATCCGTCACTCCATTGCCACCCTTCCAATTTATTAGTAACAGCACGTGATTCAACATAGTTCATGAGGTCATCCGGATTAATATCAGTAAGAACTGACTTATTTTGCTGGAACGGAACTGCAACGTAATGCCATTTCCACATTCCGGCTCCCGCTAGTCCGCCAGAAAAATAAACCCCGGCATTGACTGTTCCTGTAGGGCCGGAATAGTTGCCGAGAATGAGTGAAAACATTCCTGAGGCATCCGATTCCAGATTAAGTGTTCCATTATTGATTAAAGTTGCTATTGTAGCTTTTCCGCCCGGACTTATTGTAATGGTGCCGCTGTTATTTGCAGTTGTAACTTCTGCCGAACCAGATATTGTAAGTGATGCTTGTGAATTTATTGTCAGAATATTGCATAAAGCGCTGGTAGTCCCGGAAATTACCGGCTGATTGGTAACTGCTGATGTAATTGTGGCATTTGTAACAGAAGTAGGAACACCTCCTATCCAGTTTGTGGCTAAATTCCAGTCGGTCGTCAGTCCCAGCCATGTACCCGCAGGCGGTCCGTTATTTATTATTCCTATGGCCGCATCAAAAAACTCCGTAAGCTCATAATCAGCACCTGAGGTTGCTCCTCCGTACGATCCGCCTGGCTGACCTGTACCTCCGAGTGTAAGCATGCTGGTTGAATGATTAAAAGTTTTCAGATTCAATCTTGAACCGGATGCAATAGAGATGCCTGTTGTTGCAGTATATGCGCCAGTCATTGAAACTGTTCCCCCTGTATTATTGAAAACCAAACTGTTTACTGTAGAAGGAAGCCCTGACCCGGTATTTTGAACCCCTGACCCATTGTATATATAATTAGCTCCGGTCTCAAAATTGCGTGTTCCGGTTACCCTTATATTACCTCCGCTCGAACCAGTAGTACTGACCGTAATGCCATACCTGTCGGTAATGCCGAGAGTTGCCCCCGACGAGAGTGTAAATGTGCCATTGCTGGTGCTTATGTAGGAAGGATTTGCCCCGGTCCCCATCTGCAGGTAAGCCCCGCTGTTAACTGTGAAATCGATTGTATTATCGTATGCTCCTCCTGATGTGTAATTCTGTATAGAGCTTCCATTAAAAACTATGGAACCTCTGCCTGATGAGGTCTCAGTTATCGTGCCTCCGGTAAATGAAAAATGGCCTGCAACATTCATTGTGGCAACAGCGCTGCTTGATGATCCGCTGTTGAAATCGAATATCCCTGATGTCTGGAAAAACCTTCCCTCAATAGTAAGAGTGACCGGGTTGTTATTTGTGACAGAGAACCTTCCAGTTCCTGTTGAGGAGATCCTTAAATCACCCTTAATGGTTAAATTGCTGTTTATGGCTGCAGCTACTGTCTGGGAAATGCAATTCCAGGTAAAGTTGCCAAAGCTTTGGCCAAAACCAGTTGGAGCTGTACTTGTGATACCGGTAATTAGACATGTTGAATTTACATCCCATGTGGCTGTTGGTATGCTGCCTCCATCCCTGGGATGCTGATATTCCGAACCATTGTTAAAAGCCAGTGTTCCGGCCGATGTCACTGAACCCTCGTTAAATAGTTTTCCGTCGATGCTGCAATCGACTGCTTCAGTTCCGTCTGCAATTGTAAGGGTTACACCCGAATTGAC
>JBBSAP010000155.1:0-7115 GCA_038252165.1 Bacteroidales bacterium
AAAAAGACTTTCAGGAACTCGAGAGTCTTTGCTACCAGTTTGCAGAGAAATTTGATGACTTTAATGAAAAATGGATCACTATGGACCGGCTCTCCCTGGAGCTGAAGCACGATATTACCAACCAGGAGAATTTTTTGAAAAGGACAACATACTATGAAACAAGTGATCCCGTTTCGGTGTACCTGATCGTAATTAACGATTACAGGCTAAGGGGTACGATTGCTCCATTCGAATATGTCAGGGAAGACATAAAAAGAATAATCTGGAATAATCGACGGATAAATTTTATTAAAGAACTTGAAAACGGTATTTATAACGAATCTATTAAAGAAAACAGTTTTAAGATTTATTAATAATGAAAAGAAGCAAAAGGTCAGGGTTATTAGTGTTTGCCGGGTTAATGCTGGGCATCTTATCCTCAAATGCTCAGGTTCTTGTGGAATCGGTTGCTGCTATTGTTGGAAACGAAGTAATATATCTTTCAGATGTTGAAAATGGCGTAACGGAAGCCAGAAGAGGAAATCCCAGAACTCCGGTCGATGAGATACGCTGCAAGGTGTTTCAGGAATTACTCATAGCGAAGCTTTTTGTTGATCAGGCCAGGATTGACAGTATCCAGGTTGCTGATGATTCAGTTGAAGGGGATCTAAATATGCAGATTAACGATGCAATAAGGACTGCAGGAAGCGAAAAAGCACTTGAAGACTATTTCAAAAAGAGCATGGTCGAGATCAGAAGGGATATAAGAAAAGCGCTTGTTGAACAACAGGTAGTCTCTGAAGTCCAGAGCGGCATCACATCGAAACTGGCAATTACTCCAAACGATGTTAAGAGATATTTCAATACTATTCCCAAAGACTCACTTCCTGTCATTCCTTCAAAAGTCCAGCTAAGCATTATTCAGCTTGATCCCCCGAATAATGAAGAAAACAAGGCTGAGGCAAGGCAGAAGCTTCTGGATATACGCAGCCAGATACTCGCCGGTAAGAGCTTTAATGTACTGGCAGTGCTTAATTCAGAGGACGGATCGGGAATAAACGGTGGCGAGGTAGGATACAAGCTAAAGGGAGAGCTTGAGAAGCCCTATGCGGATGTAGCATGGAGCCTTGCAAAAAATACAGTGTCAAAAATTGTTGAGACCAAATATGGATATCACATAATACAGGTTATCGACCGGAAGGGAGATCTCGTAAACACTAGGCATATTCTGATCAGGCCAAAGGTAAAACCGGAGGAATCGGAAAAAGCTCTCGCAAGGCTTGACAGCCTGACAAGGCTGATAAGAAAAGACAGCCTCAAATTCGAAGTTGCAGCTCTGAGGTTCTCAAGCCACCTCGACAGCAGGATCAATGGAGGCAAATTCGTAAGTACAAACCCGTCTGATCGTATAAACTGGTTCTCCCTTGATGAACTTAACAAGGAAATGTATGTAAGAGTACGGGATCTTAAAACGGGTGAAATTTCCGAACCGTTCCAGACAACAGACGAAATCGGGAATGTTGTTTTCAGGGTTGTAAGGCTTGATGACGAGATCCCGGCTCACAGGGCCAACCTAAAGGATGATTATCAGATTTTTAATAACGCCGCCCTCATGAGTGAAAGGCAGTCTTCATACCAGCAATGGATAAGAAAAAAAATTGAAACTACCTATATCAAGATTAGTGACGAATTCAAATCGTGCAAATTCCTTGAAGCAGGATGGCTGAAATAGCATCAATGGTATCTGTTTTTCCTTCACATTTGCTCAGAAAAATATTGTTTATAACTGGCATCCTGTTATGTTCTCCGGCTTTTTTTAGTCAGGATCTCCCAAAACAGAAACCCGGCAAAAAAATGATTGAAGTATTAAATGCCGATGATGGAATTGATGAAATCGAAAAAGCAACAGGAAAAAGACTGACACGACTTCTTGGTAATGTTTCTCTTAAGCATAATGACATATTTATGACATGCGACAGCGCATGGTTCTATACCGGTTATAACCAGATCAGGGCTTACAGCAGAATTCATATGCAGCAGGGCGACACTCTGCATCTGCGCGGCGATCGTCTTTTTTATGACGGGTCGACTGAGATAGCAACAGTCGACGGGAACGTCGAGCTTATCGACAAGGAAACACATCTTTTCACACAATCAGCCACATATGATGTAAAAAATAAAGTTGCACGTTATAACACTCGCGGTAGAATAACAAACGGCGAAAACACACTTACAAGCATAACAGGTATCTATAACGTTTCACAAAACCTCTTCCATTTCAAGGACAGTGTCAATATTATTAATCCTGATTACGTGATGACTGCCGATACAATGGATTACAACACGGAAACGGAGACAGCCATCTTCACTGGTCCTTCTGAAATGAAAGGAGACAGCATTTACCTTTATTGTGAAAGGGGATGGTATGATACAAAGAATGACATTTCACGGATATGGAAGAATGCTATGATTGACAACAGGCAGCAGGTTATCAGGGGCGATTCGCTCTACTATGATGACAATAAAGGATATGGAATTGCCTTTCGCAATACAAGCATAACTGATACTACAAACAACATAATTGTCAAAGGTGATTATGCATGGTACTATAAAAGTCCTGAAAGATTTATGGTCACTGATAAGGCACTATTTATACAAGTATCGGAATCGGATTCCCTTTTCCTTCATGCCGATACAATAAGTGCGGTTACAAGATCTGATTCCACAATGAAGGAGTACAGGCTGATGAGGGCATTCCACAGCTGCCGGATCTACAGCAAGGATCTCCAGGCAAAATGCGACTCCCTCTCCTATTCTTTCCGTGATTCTGTTATAAGAATGTATACGGCGCCGGTTTTATGGTCGGAAGAAAATCAGCTTGTTTCAGATTCGATTGCCCTGTTTACAAAAAACCGCCAGGCCGACAGAATGGAATTATACAGTTCAGCATTTGTCACAAGCCAGGTTGATGATTCCAGATATAACCAGGTAAAAGGAAGGTCTCTGATAGGATATTTTAAGGATAATGAACTTTATAAAATAAATGTCGAAGGCAACGGAGAGACAATATACTGGCTCCTGGACGGTGATGAAGTTGTGGGCCTTAATAAGGCAAAATGCGCCCGCATTGAAATATATGTTAAGGATGGGAAAATTACATCAATCAATGAGTACCAAAACCCCGAAGGGGTCATTGATCCGCCCTCTAAAGTAAATGCTGAAACAGAAAGACTCGACGGGTTTTCCTGGTTCGATCTTATCAGACCTAAGAAAATGATGGATATTTTCAAAAAATAAAAAGGCTGATTTTTGTCAGCCTTTTTTCAGTATTCATCTTCATTGAAGAAGAAGTCATCTTTACTGGGATAGTCAGGCCAGATATCTTCAATGCTTTCGTAAATATCTCCCTCATCCTCTATCTCCTGCAGATTTTCAATTACCTCCATCGGGGCACCTGACCTTATGGCGAAATCAATCAGCTCATCTTTTGTGGCAGGCCATGGAGCATCTTCCAGTTTAGATGCTAATTCAAGTGTCCAGTACATGTTTCCTGATTAAATAATGATTTATTAAAGTTTGCAAATATATATATTATTTTATTTAAAAAACAATACCATATTTTAAGTTTCCAGACAGATAAAAAAACTAGCTAATCTCGTTAATATCAAGCTCTAAGCTTATAAGGCGGGATAAAATAAATAAATAATCAGAGAGCCGGTTGAGAAATTTTAATATAATAGCGGGTATTTTTTCAGTATTATTCAGCCTCAAAACTGATCTTTCAACTCGCCGGCAAACACATCGCGTTATATGGCAATAAGATACAAGTATATGTCCTCCCGGGAGGATAAATTTTCTGATTGGAGCCAGTTTGGCTTCCATCCTGTCGATTTCTTCTTCAACAATAGTGATACAGTCTTTTTCCGGAAGATATTCAGATGTCTTCCCATTTCCCTCTTCAATTGCAAGTGTGGCGGCACACTTCATCAGCTGATGCTGGATGTAAATCATTATTTCCTTACGGCTCTCATTTCCGGGAAAATCCCTGAGCAGGCCGATCCAGGAGATAAGCTCATCAACTGAACCATAAGCTTCTATGCGGGGATGAAATTTCGGGACCCTACGCCCTCCCGCCAATGATGTATTTCCATCATCACCTGTACGGGTATATATTTTCATTAATGGAATAATGAAAAGTTTAGGTTTTTCAGGCTTTCTTATATTTGGGATTAACATAATCCTGTGCAACCTCACCATCGAATAACTTTATTATCCTGGCTGCATGCGAAGCTATTTCTTCTTCATGGGTCACTACAATTACAGTGTTGCCTTTCTTGTGGATCTCATCAAGGAGAACCATGATATCAAGAGACGTCTTGCTGTCGAGGTTACCTGTTGGCTCATCAGCAAGGATTATTGAAGGTTTGTTAACAAGAGCCCTGGCTATTGCAACACGCTGTCTCTGTCCACCGGACAGTTCATTTGGTTTATGGGTCATTCTGTCAGCCAGCCCAACCTGTTCAAGTGTTTCAATGGCTACCTTTTCTCTGTCAGCTTTAGGTACACCTGCATAGATCAATGGTAAAGTAACGTTTTCAAGAGCTGTATATCTTGGAAGGAGGTTGAATGTCTGAAAAACGAATCCGATCTCCTTATTTCGTATTTCTGCAAGGAAATCATCTTCCATCTTGCTGACATCAGTACCGTTAAGAATATACTTTCCGCTTGTAGGAGTATCGAGAGCGCCAAGCAGGTTCATAAGAGTTGATTTTCCTGATCCGGAAGGTCCCATAATAGCTACATATTCATTCCTGTCAATATTAACTGAAACCGACCTTAATGCTCTCACTATCACTGATCCAACCTGGTAATTCTTAACAATATCCTGAATTTCAATTACTTTATCCATAACATGCTTTAATTTGAAGTTTCGAAATTAGACTAATTATCTCAAATAAGAAATTATTAAAACTTAATTTTTGTTAATACCTGACCACATAATCCAAATGATTCAGCCCCTCCCTGAAAAAAACGATACCCATTCTGAAAATATCAACCGAAACAGTTACATTTTTGTGTGTTTTTATCTCCCGCCATGCTTCTGCCATCTCACGTGATGAATTGATATCATCAATAATCACAACGCTGTTATTATCAGACATATCTGCCACCAGGTTAAAGTAGGTGTTAACAGGTTCTTTCCTGTGATTTCCATCGATAAATATAAGTCCGGGACGTTTTTTTTCTTTCCTGATCCCGGCAAGAATCTCATCGAATGAGCCGTTGAGAATCCTGATATTTTTTAATCCTGCCTCCCTGAAATTTTCTGAAGCGATCTCTGAGGTTGCACTGCATCCTTCAATGGTAATCACTTCGGCATCGGGACATGATGCTGCCATGTACATTGTACTTATTCCAAGGGATGTGCCAAATTCCAGAATTAAAGGCTTTCCAAAGGCTTCCGCCATATTTGAAAGCAAAATTCCATATTTTTCGGGAATTGCTGAATATCTTGTTATATCGGACACTTTTCTCAGACTCGTTTTCATTTTTTTTGATCCCGCCCCAAGATCAGTTACATTTATTATCCGGGGATCCTTAAGTAATCTATTTCTTATCTTTTCAATACTACAGACAATATCAGGTGCGGTTTTATTCCGGAAAATGTTTGAAACAAGGTTGAAAACGAAGGGGCTATGAATCCTGTGACCATTCCTGTGGCAAGAGAATAAAATATATTTAAGGTATCTGAGTGCTGCGGGCATTCCTATAAGTTGACCCTGTTTTCTGTTAGGTCAGTTCGTCAAAATTAACTAATTTCGGGTATCTTTTTACAACCTTCGACTGAGGAGATAAAATGCAGGATTTTCTGGATTCCAATATTACTTATCTGACAGGAGTCGGTCCCAGGAGAGCTGAACTATTGAACAAAGAGCTTAATATTAATACTTTCAAGGATCTTCTTTATTACTTTCCGTACAAGTATATCGACAGGACCCGGTTTTATAGAATTGCAGAACTTGATCCGGATCTTCCTTTTGTACAGATAAAAGGTTTTATAAAAGGATATTATACTGAAGGACAAGGGAAAGGGAAAAGACTGGTTGCGGACTTTCAGGATGAAACCGGTACAATTAAACTGGTCTGGTTTAAGGGTACCAAATGGATAACCGGAAGCTATTCTCCCGGGGTGGAATATATTGTATTCGGAAAACCAGGAGTCTTTAACGGAATAGTAAATATAATCCATCCTGAAATTGAAGCATCTGAAAAGGCTGCCCAAAGAATTAGTTCCTCACTCCAGGCCCAGTACAGCACCACCGAAAAGCTTAAAAATCAATTTATTACTTCAAAAACAATTAGTAAGTTTGTCGGAACCATTCTGAAACAGATTAAATTCAGAATACCTGACACTCTCCCGGGGTATATAGTTTCAGGCTATCACCTTATGGAGCTGCATGACGCCCTTCACAAGATACATTTTCCATCAAATCCTGTTGAAATGGAAAAATCGAGATACAGGCTCAAATTTGAAGAACTGTTTTACCTTGAGCTTAATCTCTTAAGGTTTAAAACCAACAGGACAAGAAAATATAAGGGATTTGTTTTCTCAAATGTCGGGGAATTCTTTAACAGTTTTTACTATAATAACCTGCCATTTTCCCTTACTGAGGCCCAGAAAAAAGTAATGAAAGAGATCAGGAGGGATCTTGGTTCAGGGAAACAGATGAACCGTCTTCTCCAGGGCGATGTAGGAAGCGGAAAGACCCTGGTTGCACTGATGAGCATGCTGATAGCAATTGACAACGGTTATCAGGCGTGTCTCATGGCTCCTACAGAGATCCTGGCAAACCAGCATTATGAGACAATATGCAAAATGGTTGAGGGAATAGGGATTAATGTCAGTCTTCTTACAGGATCATCAAAGCGAAGCCGGCGTAAAATCATCGATGAATCACTTATGGACGATTCATTGAATATACTTATCGGAACCCATGCCCTGATTGAGGAGAATGTAAAGTTCAGTAATCTTGGTCTGGTCATTATCGATGAACAGCACAGGTTCGGGGTTGCCCAGAGAGCGCGGTTATGGGAAAAGAGCATTAATCCTCCGCATGTTCTCGTTATGACCGCTA
>JBBSAP010000156.1:0-7112 GCA_038252165.1 Bacteroidales bacterium
AAGGGGAGGCTGGAGCGTTAAGAAATAGCCTTGTAGGCTATTTTAGCGAACAGGCCGGTTTGCCGCGATGGCCATCCCTGCAATCTGGCTCCTTCGCTAAACCAGCCCACCGGGCTGGTTCTAAACGCTCGGCCCTCCCCGTGGGGGAAGGTCGGGAAGGGGGTTTAAACTCTTTAAATAATTAATATTTATGTATGATCCCTGATACTCATAAATCACTTTTATTTGTAACACAGAGTTTTCAAGGAGTTTTGCTGTTCAATAACTCAAATAGCTTTCATCTGATACTGTGTAACTCCGTATGACTCCGGGTAACTCCGTGGTAAAAAAATTTAATTTCAATACATACCTCTTATTAAAAAAACGTAACTAATAAGTACTTAAAGTGAGCTAGAGTTTGGAGTGCCTATAGTTAAAAGTCGGATCAAGGTTCTTGAGCAAGAATTGGCACGATTTAAAACGCCACCACTCACGAGCAGTCTTAGAGAGAAACGTGCTACGTTACAAAATAGCATGGCCGATTAGATTCCGGACCATGCTCAAGGAAGCACATAAACTTAAAAAGCAATTTACTCCTGCCGATTACTATTATCCGAACAATTCCCGTTTTCTTTTGGAGAAAGAGTTGGATAACCTGTTGTCCGAGACGTTGGATCCGAAGCACAAAGAGATAATTGCTTTTCAAAAGCGCATTACAAAATATCGTGATCATGTTTTTACCTTATGTGTTACAAGCATTAAATGTCATCGCTGAGTACAAAAGATGCTGATGCGTTCTAGAATTATTAACTTTAGGCACTATAGGCACTCCAAACTCTAGGCACTGATTAGTTACAAAAAATTTATAAATCACTAATCAGGTATCTTCCATTCTAAAATAAGTTATTATTGCCTTACTCTTTTCAAGAACAAAAAAATGAAAAAAATATTTGTATTTACTTTTCTCCTCATTGCCACGCTATGCACTACAAATAGCCAGGTAAGGTTATTAACCGTAGCCGAAAAATCAGATTTCAAATCCACATCAAATTACAATGATGTAATGACTTTTATTGACCAGCTGAAGAAATCATCAAAATATTTAAGGGTTGAGACAATTGCAAAATCTGTCATGGGCAGGGATGTGCCTCTTTTAATTATAGGAAACCCTCTTCCAAAATCACCGGAACAGATGAAAGATGACAACCGCATTGTAATTTATATACAGGCTAACATTCATGCCGGCGAAGTTGAAGGGAAGGAAGCTTTGCTGATGTTTGCCAGGGAACTTCTTTCTGATAAAAGTCCTGATCTGATGAAAAATATTGTTTTTCTTCTGTGCCCTAACTTCAATCCTGACGGGAACGAACAGATATCACCCTCAAACAGGACTTATCAGAATGGTCCGGTGAATGGAGTAGGAGTAAGGCACAATGGCCAGTTTCTTGACCTGAACAGGGACGGGATGAAGGCAGAATCGCCGGAAGTAAGAGGGGTCATTTCCAATGTATTCAACAAATGGGATCCTGCAGTATTTATGGATTGTCACACAACGAATGGTTCCTATCATATAGAACCTGTGACATTTACATGGATGGTAAATCCTAATGGTGATAATTCGCTTATCAGATATATGCGTGACAGGATGATACCTCAGATGTCAGAAACACTGCTCAGGAAGTACAAGGTTGAGAATTGTTACTATGGTGAATTCGATGATATGCTGAAACCTGAAGACGGATGGATCTATGATGCCTCCGATCCCAGATACATGAGCAATTATTTTGGACTGAGGAATCGTCTGGGTATCCTTAATGAGAACTACGTTTATGCTGATTATGAATCGAGAGTAAAAGGCTGCTACCGGCTCATTTATTCTCTGGCTGATTATGTTACAGCCAATAAAAATGAAATTAAAAATATGCTTGGCGGAGTCGATGCAAAAACAGTTCAGCGCGGAATGAATCCTGCTGCGACAGACTCATTTGCAATTGAATATAAAGTAAGACCAGCACCGGAAAAAGTCACGATTAAGACTTTCGAAGCGGATATGATCACTGATGCGGACGGAAGAAGAAGGCTACAGAAAAGTGACAGGCAGATAACTGTTACCGTTCCGTATTTCATTGATTACTACGGATCAAAGAATGTCAGACTCCCTTATGCCTACCTGGTTAAAACACATGATCCCGAAATAATCAGTGTTCTGAAGACACATGGGATTCTTTTGGAGTGGCTGAGCGGTGATTCGAATATTGAGGTTGAGCGGTTTGAGATCAGTGAACTCAGGGGTTCGACACGACTGAATCAGGGTCATTATACAAATACGATAAAAGGCAAATTTGTCAGAGAATCAATAGATTTTCAAGCAGGTACTTTAGTGGTCAGAATGGCACAGCCTCTTGCAAACCTTGCGGCTTACCTTCTCGAGCCTCAGTCAAATGACGGTTTTATGACCTGGAACTTTTTCGACAGGTACCTTGTGCCTCAATGGGGAATGGGATATAATCAATATCCTGTCTTTAAGGTCATTGATAAGGTTGAACTGAAAACCAACTAACCCCCCAATCCCCCCTGAAGGGGGGTTACAAAACCAAATCCATTTATTGCAGATTTTCCAGATGAGTTCATTTTTAAAGATCCTTTCCAGGGAGGGGGAGGGGTGGGTGAAATACTTAATAAATAAGTAATTATAACGGCACGGATTGCAAATCCGCGCCAGCAAAGGGGAACTAATGCCTGGTATATTTATCAAACACAGTTATCACAGGAAGCACATTACCTTTTTCATCGAAAAAGTCGCGGGTTCCTATCCCTCCTGAAGTTGTTGCAGGTTCCCACCAGAAAATACCGGCACCCAAATTATCTGGTGTGCTCAAAACAACCCTGTTGACCTCATCAAGAAACTCTTTTTGTCCTTCGGGGGTCTCAGGGTAAGGAGCAGGTTTTTTCCTGTATTCCGTTGGTGAAGAGCAATAAGCAACTTCGACAAGAATTATTGGTTTCTTATATGTTTCAGCCATAAAGATCATATTATCACGAAGGTCCAGGAGGCTGCCATGCCACCATGGGTAATATGACTGGCCGATAAAATCATAATCTATTCCATATGAGTTGAATTTGTCAAAGAAGTACCTGGTTCTGCCCTTATTCCCTCCCTGATCGATATGTATCATGATCTTCGGCCTGTCTGAAGTATCGCATCCTGCATTTACACCATTAATCCCGGCCCGGACCAGCTCTGCAAAATTATTCCAGTTTTCGGGGATTCTTCCATCGGGCCAGAGCATGCCATTGATCACCTCGTTTCCTATCTGTACCATATCGGGCATCACACCGGCTTTTCGGAATGCGGTGATCGTCTCCTTTGAGTAATCGAATACAGCTTTTACAATCTGTTTGTGCGTCATTCCGTTCCATGCTTTGGGAATGAACTGTTTGCCCGGATCAGCCCAGGTATCGGAATAGTGATAATCGAGAAGAAACTTCATCCCGGCATTTTTTGCGCTTTTAGCAAGTGAAATTGTATAATCAAGACTGTTAGGAAGATCGGTTGGCATGTGAAACAGCCTGAGCCTTATCCAGTTATATCCGTGGTCACTGAATATCTTCAGACCGGGCTTTGTTTCATTATTTTCCCTGAATTGAAAACCTCTATCCTCAGCGCTTTTCAGAAATGAAAGATCAGCTCCGATTGCATATTCCTGTGAAGACAATTTAAATGGTATCATAAACAGGATAAAAAGGATAACACAGGTGTAAAAAGTATTATTTCTCATTCTTGTATCTATTAAGTATAATACAAATTTACATATTTAAACAAATGTTTCATCCTGTTACGACTGCAAGACTGCAAGACTGCAAGACCGCAAGACCGCAAGACCGCAAGACAACGAATAATATTTCCCCATTATATTACCTTATTGGCTTAATTTTAATAACATTGCACAAATTTGGTTTTAACTGAAATCATAAACCGGGAAAACTTATCTGACATGAGAAAATGGCGAATTGAAGACTCTGCTGAACTGTACAACATTAATGGCTGGGGTGTTGACTATTTTTCTATTAACCAGAAAGGAAATGTTGAAGTAAGACCCACCAAGAATTGTGTTGCGGTTGATCTTAAAGAACTTCTTGATGAGCTTATCCTCTCTGATGTTTCGGCTCCGGTGCTTGTAAGGTTTCCTGACATTCTTGATGACCGGATCATAAATGTTTCAAAATGCTTTAAATCAGCATCTGAAGAGTATGGCTACCAGGCTCAGAATTTTATAATCTACCCGATCAAGGTGAACCAGATGCGACCGGTTGTTGAAGAGATAGTAAGTCATGGTAAGAAGTTCAATATTGGACTTGAAGCCGGATCCAAGCCGGAGCTTCATGCAGTCATTGCCATTAACACTGATCCTGAGTCGCTCATAATCTGCAACGGCTATAAGGACGAAGATTATATTGAGCTTGCACTGCTTGCCCAGAAAATGGGCAAACGCATATTTCTTGTTGTGGAAAAACTAAATGAACTTAAGCTTATAACAAATATTGCCAAAAGATTAAAAGTCAAACCCAATCTTGGAATCAGGATAAAGCTTGCGAGTATCGGCAGCGGTAAGTGGGAAGATTCGGGAGGCGACATAAGCAAATTCGGTCTTACATCCAGCGAACTGCTGGAAGCAATTGATTTCATTGAAAAAAATAAAATGAGGGATTGTGTGAAGCTTATTCATTTTCATATAGGCAGTCAGGTTACAAAGATCCGCAGGATAAAGGTTGCCTTAAGGGAGGCTTCACAATTCTATGTTCAGCTGCGCAAGATGGGATTCGAGGTTGAATTTGTGGATATAGGTGGCGGCCTTGGCGTTGATTATGACGGAACAGGCTCATCAAACAGCGAAAGCAGTGTTAATTATACAATTCAGGAATATGTGAATGACTCGATCAGTACATTTGTTGATGCTGCAAACAAGAACAATATCCCGCATCCGAATATAATCACCGAATCGGGGCGATCACTGGCAGCGCATCATTCGGTTCTTATTTTCGAGGTTCTTGAGACCACCACTTTGCCATCGTGGGATGAAGAAGAAACTGTCAATGAAAATGACCATGAGCTGGTAAAGGAACTCTATGTTCTCTGGGATAACGTGAATCAGTCGAGGATGCTCGAAACGTGGCATGATGCCCAGCAGATAAGGGAAGAAGCCCTTGACCGGTTCAGTCTTGGCCTGATCGACCTGAAGACCAGGGCTCAGATTGAAAGGCTTTTCTGGTCAATCGCAAGGCGTGTTTATCAGCTCGCCAATGTGACAAAGCATGTGCCTGCCGAGCTCAGGCAGATATCAAGGATACTGTCTGACAAGTATTTCTGTAATTTTTCAATTTTCCAGTCTCTTCCCGATTCATGGGCGATCGACCAGATATTCCCCATTATGCCAATTCACAGGCTAAATGAAGAACCTGTCAGGTCGGCGACCATCCAGGACATGACATGTGATTCGGATGGCAAAATCGATAATTTCATTTCAACACGCAATTCGCCTAATCAGCTGCCGGTCCATCCGCTCAAAGGCAGGGAGCCATATTATCTTGGTGCATTTCTTGTGGGAGCTTACCAGGAAATACTGGGCGACCTTCATAACCTGTTCGGGGATACTAATGCAGTTCATGTTTCAGTTGATAAGGACGGGTACAAGATCGACCAGGTAATTGACGGCGAGACGGTGGCCGAAGTTCTGGATTACGTTCAGTATAATTCCAAGAAAATGGTCAGGACTGTCGAATCGTGGGTTACTACTTCTGTCAAAGCAGGGATCATCACCCTTGAGGAGGGTAAGGAATTTCTGTCAAACTATCGGTCTGGCCTTTACGGTTATACTTATCTCGAATAGTTCTTGTATTAATTTATTCCTGGAGTCAATAATCCATTTCTTACGAGTCCTGTTAAAAGAATGAGATTCTTCGCTTCTCCTCTGCACGAATTAAACCGAAGAACCTTTTTTATATTTTCAGATCAATTCCTTTTACAGATTTATTTTTTTTCTTAACTTTCCCATGGGTTTCATAATTCCTGATCATAGTTATTAAACCATTAAACCATTAAACCATTAAACCCTTAAACCCTTAAACCCTTAAACCCTTAAACCCTTAAACCCTTAAACCCTTAAACCCTTAAACCCTTAAACCCTTAAACCCTTAAACCTTTAAACCTTTAAACCCTTAAACCTTTAAACCCTTAAACCCTTAAACCATTAAACCTTTATACCATTAAACCATTAAACTTTAAACTTATGAGCGAATCTACTTCTTTCGATTTGAATGTATTTATTAAGGAGTCAAAAGAGACCCTGTTAAATCCAAAAGCTTATTTCTCAACAATGCGGACCACGGGAGGAATGGCTGAACCTGTTATCAAGGCATTGATCTATGGTGTTGTGGCCGGAATAATTATTTTTATCTGGGGTCTTCTTGGTCTGGGTGGTCCGGCTGGAGTGTTCGGTGCAGGAATTGGGGTAATGGGGTTGGTATATACTATTATTTCAGCTGTAATTGGTTTATTTATTGGTGCTGTGATAGTTCTGATAATCTCGGCAATCTGCAAGGGCAATACCGATTTTGAGGCATGCCTCAGGGTTGTAGCTTCGGTAATGGTAATATTTCCAATAAGTGCTCTTCTGGGATTTATTACAGGAATAAGCCCCGTTTTTGGAGCCATTATCGGGCTTGTTGTCAACCTGTATGCCCTTTACCTTCTGTATTTCGGATTGACGGAGTCGCTTAAAGCAAATCCCGGTACAACAAAGGTCATTATGTATGTTCTTGCTGTACTTTTGGTTATTATAATGATTGCGGGGATAAGTGCAAGAAAAAGGATGAATAACTATAGGGATGATTTAAGCCAGGTGAATACCATGGAGTTAGTGAAAGATACTAATTAGGGGTATAAATAAAAACTGATAATACCAGGTTGCAGATCGTTCTTTATCTCAACCTGGTTTTTTTATATGAGTATCGGGAATCAATTGACCCCCTGCCCCCCCGCCAAAGCGGGGCAGGCTCTAAAGGGGGTTTAATAACATACAGTCGAATATTGCGGTGCGCTGCACCTTATAACCCAGCGTCAAACATCTATCTAC
>JBBSAP010000157.1:0-7078 GCA_038252165.1 Bacteroidales bacterium
AGGCCAAAAGTACCGGATGCAATCCTGGAAAGGCTGAAGAAGATTTCTATTGAAGAGGCATGGGGTGTTCTCAGGAACAAAGGTTACCAGAACCAGTTTGAAAGCGACTGGCATATTATAAACCCTGAAGAGCCAATGACAGGCAGAGTGGTAACAGCTCAGTATATGCCTCTTAGACCTGATCTGGAAAAATACATTAAAGCTCAGGGCAAGATTGAAAACCGTGCCCAGCAGGGTGCGACAAACTCATGGCCCATAGATGTGCTTGTTGATGGTGATGTTTATGTTGCTGACAGTTATGGGAAGATTATCGATGGAACCCTTATTGGCGATAACCTTGGCAATTCTATCTATGCAAAGTCGAAAAGAGGCGTAATATTTAACGGATCGGTGAGGGATCAGGAAGGTTTGAGCGAGATTAAAGGATTCAATGGCTGGATAAAAGGACAGGATCCTTCATACATTATGCAGATGAGTCTCGTATCAATCAATGCCCCGATCAGAATAGGCAGAGCTGTTGTCCTTCCAGGCGATGTGGTGTTAGCCAAGAAATACGGAGTTATTTTTATACCAGCCCAACTTGTTGAAGATCTTGTGATAACTTCCGAGGTTACGGCCTTGCGTGATGAATTCGGTCACCTGCGGCTCCGTGAAGGGAAGTATAAACCCGGGCAGATCGACAGCCAGTGGTCCGAGGAGATTAAAAAGGATTTTATGAACTGGCTGAATAACTACCCTGGAAAGCTTCCGATGACAAAAACGGAGCTTGATAACTATTTTAAGGAACGGAACTGGTGATTGGTGATTGGTTATTGGTTATTGGTTATTGGTTATTGGTTATTGGTTATTGGTTATTGGTTATTGGTTATTGGTTATTGGTTATTGGTGATAAATAATAATTTTTAAGAATTACGAATGAAGAAAATAATAGAACAAATAAAAGAACAAAATCAGCATATTGAAAAGGCTGAAATTGAACCCATCCATTCCGAAATTAAAAATCCGGAGACAGACAACAGCCGGCGTAGCTTCTTAAAAAGAACTGCACTCGGCGGGATCGCCCTTGGCGGACTTATGCATCTTTCTATTGAAGATACAATAGCCCAGACCACTTCCGTTGTAAGCCGGGCATCAAGTCCATCGGATCTTAAGATAACCGACATGTGTATGGCAATGATAGCCAATAAATGGATTATCAGGATTGATACAAACCAGGGTATTTATGGTCTGGGAGAGGTAAGGGATGGCGCTGACGGACGTTATGCATTATTTCTCAAAAGCAGGATACTCGGTTTGAATCCCTGCAATGTTGAGATGCTTTTTAAAATAATCAGGCAGTACGGATCTCACGGAAGACAGGGCGGCGGGGTATGTGCTGTTGAGATGGCGCTCTGGGATCTTACCGGAAAAGCATATAATGTTCCTGCCTGGCAACTGCTTGGAGGAAGATATCGTAACAAGATAAGATTATATGCAGATACACCTGGCGCCAGGGACCCGCAGGCCTTTGCTTTAACAATGAAGAAAAGGATTGAAGATCAGGGATTTACCTGGCTGAAGATGGATCTTGGCATCCATGTGGTCGGGAACATTCCTGATGCGCTCGTCAATACAAAATTCTGGGATGGCGCCACCGGTCAGTATGATCTCAGGGATTATATGAATTACGGAAATGCCCTGCATCCCTTCACCCAGGTGCAGATCACTGACAAGGGATTAGCAGGTCTTACTGAATATGTTGAATCGGTAAGAAATGCAATCGGATATGAAATGCCTTTGTGTGCAGATCACTTCGGGCATTTTGATATAAATAATTCAATCCGTTTTGCAAGAGCTATGGAAAAATACCGGCTGGCATGGGTTGAAGATATGGTGCCATGGTTTTATACTGACCAGTGGAAAATAGTTTCTGACGCTATTGAAACACCTACATGTACAGGAGAAGATATCTATATGCTTAAAGGTGGATTCAAGCCCTTGCTGGATGCAAGAGCTGTAGATATCATACAGCCTGATCTTGGAACATCCGGAGGACTTCTTGAAACAAAAAGAATTGGCGATTATGCAGAGGAGTGCGGAGTTGCGATGGCCATGCACATGGCAGGATCGCCGGTATGTTTCATGGCAAATGTTCACTGTGCAGCTGCGACTCAGAATTTCCTTGCCCTCGAGCATCACAGTGTGGATACGCCATGGTGGAGTAACCTGGTAAAAGTTACAGGAAGCAAGCCTATGATTGAAAATGGATTTGCAAATGTCCCTCTGGATGCACCGGGACTAGGTGTTGAATTGAATGAGGAAGAGTGCAGAAAGCATCTTGGAAAGGAATCAGGCTGGTTCAATCCGACGCCGGATTGGGACCAGAAACGGTCGCACGACAGGTTATGGAGTTAGCTGATTGAATAAATCGATTAAAATGGGAAATGTGCTTTCAGGAAAACGGTGGCTTCGGTTAGTTCCAATTGCCTTTATCACTTATAGTCTTGCTTATCTGGATCGTGCGAATTTTGGGTTCGCAGCGGCAGGGGGAATGGCCGAAGATCTGAATATTACTGCAGCAATGTCGTCCTTATTAGGATCCCTGTTCTTTCTGGGATATTTCTTCTTTCAGATACCCGGTGCAATGTATGCTGCCAAAAAAAGTGCCAGGAAATTAATATTCTGGTCACTAATTCTGTGGGGGGCGCTGGCGATGGCAACCGGGATGGTCAGTAATGTTAATGGACTGATTGTTATCAGATTTATGCTCGGTGTTGTTGAGAGCGCTGTGATGCCTTCGATGTTAGTATTTTTGAGCAGGTGGTTTACAAAATCTGAACGTTCACGTGCCAATACTTTCTTGATTCTTGGCAATCCCGCTACAATATTATGGATGTCTATTTTATCCGGATATTTAGTAGACTCCCTTGGCTGGCGTTGGATGTTTATCCTGGAAGGCTTTCCGGCTATTATTTGGGCATTTTTGTGGTGGCGGCTCGTTGTAGACAAACCCGGAGATGCAAAATGGTTAACAAATGATGAAAAGAATGATTTGCAGGCACAACTGGATCTTGAGCAACAATCGATTAAACCGGTTAAAAACTACGCTGAAGCATTCAGATCCAGGGTCGTTATTTTGCTTTGTCTGCAATATGCATTATGGTGTATCGGAGTGTACGGATTTGTAATGTGGCTGCCATCCATCATTAATGCTGCTCCTGACTCGGATATTGTAAAAACAGGTTGGCTGGCATCAGTTCCCTATCTTCTGGCTATTATCGGTATGTTAACTGCCTCTTATTTCTCCGATAAAACATTAAGAAGAAAATCGTTTATCTGGCCTTTTCTTTTAATTGGTTCATTAGCCTTCTATGGTTCGTACTTAATTGGTACAACCAACTTCTGGCTTTCATATATATTGCTTGTTATTGCAGGTGGGGCAATGTATGCACCATATGGACCATTCTTCGCAGTTATTACTGAAGTTTTACCACGAAACGTATCTGCCGGTGCCATAGCAATGATTAATAGTCTGGGTGCTTTAGGATCTTTTGCCGGTGCTTACATTGTAGGCTATTTGAATGGCACTACAGGAGGATTTGGTGCCTCATATATTTTCATGGCAGGGTCCCTCCTCGTTTCATCAATATTAACAATTATTGCCATAAAAAGCCGTGAAACAAAGCCTGCTCTCTGATTCAACGTATAACCCTGCCCGATCCATCACCTTTCATAAGCTGTTCAACTTCCGAGACTGATACAAGATTAAAATCGCCGTGTATAGTATGTTTTAGGCAGGATGCGGCAACGGCAAAATTCAATGCCTTCTGGTCATCACCCGGATATGTAAGCAGCCCGAAGATCAATCCGCCCATAAAAGAATCACCCCCACCCACTCGGTCAACTATATGGGTTATCTGATATTCAGGAGCTTCAAACAGGTTCTTTCCGTCAAACATTACACCCGACCAGGAATTATGATCTGCATTTATTGAACCACGAAGTGTCACAATGATCTTCTTTGCCCGTGTAAACCGCTTCATAAGCTTTACACAAACCGATTTATATGACTCTGCACTTATATGCCCTCCGGAAACATCTCCTCTTTCCGGTTTAATTCCAAATACTTTTTCAGCATCTTCCTCATTTCCAAGTATTATATCGCAACCATTTACCAGATCTGGCATAACCTCTCCAGCATTCTTGCCCCATTTCCAGAGATTTTTTCTAAAATTAAGATCACATGAGACTGTTATGCCTTTTTGATTTGCGTTTTTAATTCCTTCCAGGCAAACCAATGCAGCACCTTCTGAAATAGCCGGAGTAATCCCTGTCCAGTGAAACCATGAAGCATCCTCAAAAACTTCATCCCAGTTAATCATCCCGGGCTTAATCTCTGAAATAGATGAATTTGCACGGTCGTAAATAACTTTACTGGGTCTTGATACTGCTCCTGTTTCAAGAAAATAAATACCCAGCCTGCCGCCACCATGAATTATATGGTGTATTCCCACATTATGTTTTCTCAAATCCATAAGGACTGCCTGTCCCAGATCATTTTCAGGCAGCCGTGTCACGAACTCTGTATTTAATCCATAATTGGCTAGCGACACAGCAACATTGGCTTCACCGCCACCGAATGTTGCGTTAAAAGAAGTTACCTGAGTAAATCGCTGATGTTCGGGTGTTGCCAGACGCAACATAATTTCGCCGAATGTTATTATCTTGTTTTTCATTGCAGGAAACATGTTTGGCTGTTATTAGTGTTTAAATATACTTATTTGGTCTGATACCGACAGAAAGGTTATTTATTTTTACTATCCGGATTAAAAAAATTCTCTTAAATAAAATTATATCTTAGATTTATCTATTAAAAATTAATAAAAGCCATCTATTAATGAGCAGAATTGTTGTAATTGGCAGTACAAACACCGATATGGTGGTCAAATCAAAAAAGATCCCGGCTCCCGGGGAGACAATTATCGGAGGTACATTCTTTATGAATCCGGGAGGTAAAGGCGCAAACCAGGCAGTGGCAGCCGCAAGGCTAAAAGGAAATGTAACATTTGTTACAAAAACCGGGAATGATTATTTCAGTGAGCAGGCAAAGCATATCTTTGATTTTGAAGGAATAGACACCAGCTATATGATAAAGGACCCGAAGAATCCTTCAGGCATTGCAATAATAATGGTGGATCAGGACGGTGAAAATTGTATAGTTGTTGCACCAGGTTCTAACGGTACTCTTTCGGCATACGATATAGCCGAAGAGGTATATGGAAGAGATCCGTCCGATGTTTTTCTTATGCAGCTCGAAATACCTGTGAGCACTGTGGAGTTCGTAGCTGAAAAAGTTTCAGGTAAGGGAAACAAGGTTATTCTGAATCCTGCGCCTGCGAAGCAGCTTTCAGACGAGATATTTAAATGTTTATTTTTAATTACTCCAAATGAAGTAGAAGCTGAGCTCCTTACCGGAATCAAAGTGACCGATATCTCTTCGGCAGAAAAATGTGCCGAAAAATTAAAGGCTAAAGGTGTCAGGAATGTAATTATTACCATGGGTGCCGCAGGAGCATATTTATTATCGGGAAAGGTATCAAAGCATATCCCTGTTGTTCCCGTCAGGGCTTTAGATACAACTGCAGCCGGAGATGTATTCAACGGTGCTCTTGCAGTGGCAATTTCCGAAGGCAAAGAACTTGAGGAGGCTGTGGATTTTGCAAATAAGGCTGCTTCAATTTCAGTGACGCGTATGGGTGCCCAGGCTTCAGCACCTTACAGGAAGGAGATATAGGGTTTTTACCCCGCATCCCCTCTAAAGGGAGCTTATAACATACTTTAATCAGTTAATATTAAATATCTTATGAAGTATCTACTCTCATTATTAACCTTAATAATCATATTTTTTTGTGGCTGTACATACCAGCCAAAAAAAAATACATTCGTTCCAGTTAAAATCATCTTCGATACTGACCTTGGTCCGGATTATGATGATGTGGGTGCACTTGCAATTCTTCATGCAATGGCCGACAGCGGCAAGGCAGAGATACTTGCCACTCTGGCGTCGAACAAGCATGAACTGGTTGCACCTGCCATTGATGTAATTAATACATATTTCAACCGCCCTGACCTGGAGATAGGATCGCCAAAATCAGACGGAGCGAATATGGGATCGTCGCAGCACTGGGCTGATTCAATTGTTGCGAAATATCCCCACAGGATAATTTCGACTTCAGATGCAACCGATGCTGTATCGGTTTACAGAAAGATACTGCAGAGCCAGCCTGACAACAGCGTTACTATAGTTACAGCGGGATTTCTTACAAACCTTTACAACCTTCTTAAATCACAGCCTGATAAGATCAGTGATATTCCGGGAAATGAGCTTGTCGGAAAGAAAGTTACGAGGCTGGTTTCAATGGCAGGATGGTTTCCTGAAGGCAGGGAGTTCAATATTTTCATCGATTCAGCATCTTCAAAGTATGTTTTTGAGAACTGGCCGGGAGAGATAATTTTCACAGGTTTTGAGATTGGCAAGAATATTTTTACAGGTTTGAGGTTAATTCAATCACCTGTTACAAACAGCCCTGTGAAGGATGTTTTCAGAATAAGCATCCCCCTTTCTGAAGAGGACAGGAACGGACGTATGAGCTGGGATGAAACAGCGGTGCTGATCGCTGTTTACGGGACAGAAAGGTTTTTTGATACAAAAAGAGGAACAATAATAGTTTATCCCGATGGCAGCAACAGCTGGAAAGACGATCCGAAGGGGCATCATCAATATGTCGTTAAAAAGATGGCAATCCCGGAAATTACGAAGTTCATTGAGGATAGAATGATGCATATACCAATTTCACGCCTCCGGACCCCCTGAATAATTAGTCTAAATGCAAAACTTTACAAATTATACCATGAACCGAGCATGTTTAAAACAAAACGCAAACTTGCATGAACAAAATAAACATGCGAGCTCCATCCGACCATTAAAAAATAATTTTGTACGGATGAAAAAACCTTTAATTTATTCTTCTTTTATTTTGATTTCCCTGGCATTCATTTCATGCAATAATTCTTCCGATGGATTTAAGAAAATCAGTCG
>JBBSAP010000158.1:0-7069 GCA_038252165.1 Bacteroidales bacterium
AACGCCTATACGGCAGAAGCGATGTTCTTCAGGGCTTTTGCATACCGGCTTCTGGTTTCGTTCTACGGAGATGTACCGTTGGTTACTGAAGTAATCAAATCCCCTAAAACTGATTTTGTCCGTACCCCAAAAGCTCAGGTCTATGGTCAGATGGAAGAAGATCTGAAATTCGGAACAACAAATCTACCTGTTCCGGGTTCGGAAGAGGCACCGGGCAGGATAACCCAGGGGGCAGCCTGGCACATGCTTAGTGAGTGTTACCTTAACCAGGGTAAATTCCAGTTAGCCGCTGATGCTGCAACTAAAGTTATTGACGATTATGACTATGCTTTAATGACAGAACGTTTTGGCGACAGGCAGAATGTGGTTTTCGGAGAAGGGGATGTATATTATGACCTTTTTGCATACGGAAATCAGAACCTGGGGTTAAATACGGAGTCCATCTGGGTTGTTCAGGTAGAACCTCCGCCCACAACAGGAGGCGCGGCCGTGGAGGGTAACAGGACATTCTGTCCTGCCTATTTCAGACTGGGAAATACACCGGATGGTAAGAAAGCTTTCAGAGGTGAATTTGTTAACGGATCTTATACAGGATATTCTGACACACTCGGCCGCCCCGTCGCATGGGTGCATCCTACAAATTATACTGCTTATGATATATGGCGTAGTGACTGGAACAATGATAAAAGGAACGCCAGATATAACATTAAAAGGAATTTCTATTACGATTCCCCAGGATCAGCATACAATAAGAAGAAAATTAACCTCCTTGTTGATTATGCATCCCAGTATGCTGCAGGAACACGTGATGCCATGAGGGATTCCACACAATATATCTATCCATACTGGATGAAGTTTGGAGATCCATGTCATTATTTGACTGATCCTGGAAGATCGGGTGGCGGTAATCATCACAAGGACCTGTATGCAATACGTCTTGCAGAAACATTACTACTCCGTGCTGAGGCTTATATAGGATTAGGGCAACCCGGTCTGGCCGCAGCGGATATAAATCTGATAAGGACCAGATCAAATGCGACACCTGTTGATGCTGCTGCTGTTAATCTGGATTACATCCTTGACGAACGGGCACGTGAACTTTATGGAGAAGAGAATAGATTTATAACCTTGCGCCGGATGAATAAACTTCTCGAAAGGGTACGGGCATTGAACAATAATCCTAAAAATCCGGGTTTAAATATGCAGGATTATCATGTTTTGTTTCCAATCCCTCAATCCCAGATCGATCTGAATATTGATGCGGATTTCCCTCAGAACCCGGGTTATCCTTCAAATTAAGGTTATGGTATAAAAGAACAATAAAATCATTTGAAATTTAAAGATCAGCGGATAAATAATTGTCCGCTGATCTTTTTTACCCACCATTAAGCAGGATCATTCAGGACAGCTTTATGCTTATATATTACGCTCCTTCAGAGCCGCTCACTGAAATTCATTATTCAGCGCCTCAGCTCTGACTTTGCTGATTTAGTTAACCTGATTACTTTATTTTTATAAATTAATCAGGTTAAACCAGAACCATTAAAAGACGTATTAAAAGACGTATTAAAAGACGTATTAATTCTGTATTATCATTTCACACATAGCCATAATATTCTCGGGTGGTACCTCTGACTGGATATTATGAACGGCAGCAAAAACGAATCCGCCGCCTGGTGCCAGAGCATCAATATTTTTTCTTGCGTCTTCAGTAACTTCCTTCACTGTTCCGGCCGGGAGTATTTTTTGGGTATCGACACCTCCGCCCCAGAATACGATGTCCTTTCCAAAATCCTTTTTTAACTGATAAGGTTCCATCCCGGCAGCGTTAATATGTACCGGATTTATAATATCTATTCCCATCTCGATAAAATCAGGTATTATGGGACGAATATTTCCGCAGGAATGGAACATTAATTTCGCCCCCGGAGCCGATTCTTTTATTGCTGTTATTATCCTTCCTATATGTGGTTTATAATATTGCCTGAAGTGATCAGGACTAATTAACTGGGAGTTCTGCGTCCCGTAATCATCAGCTTCGGCGATGACATCCACAACATCAGAAAGTTCTTCCAGCGCCATCTTCCAGAATTCAATTTTCAGATCAGCCAGTTTCCCTATAAGACGATCTGAAAACACGGGATAAATAAAGGAATCAACAAGCGCGTTGCTCATGCCCCGGAACCTCTGCTGCATTTCAAAAATACCTGCGCAAAGACCTTTTATCATGACCAGCTTCCCCTGTTCCCTGAATCTTAAAGCCTTTTCCCTCAATCCTTTAATCCTATCTTTATCTGACGGATCAGGCCAGGTATATGATTCAATTTCACTTATTTCAGGGGTAGTATTTTCCATGGGAGGCTTTACAAGTGAAAACCAATGTCCGTTCTTTTTAGGAAAATTGTGTGTAAAACCCCATTCATCGTGGTATTCCCAGCGGTCCCCCCAATCGGAAAGTTTACTGTAGACATCCCAGTTATGGCTGGTCAAAGGGAATAAACCACGAGTATCAACTTCAAGAGTATCAAAAATTCCTTCCGATGGAATCACTATCTGCTGGACCACATCTGACCAATTTGGTTCTTCCGGATTCATGCCTAAGAAAGCACGTAATTTCTGATATGCGCCGTTTGAAATTCCGGTCCAGGTTGTTCCGGCCAGATCGAATGGCACCTTGTCAGGTTCCCTGTGGTCAAGGGTTGTAAGTATTCTTTCCCTGCTGTTCATACTGTTTATTGAAGCCCGGCAAGAACTCCCCTGAAATATCCGATCGATTCGGCAATCCCTGGCAAAGGATCGCTCATATCTTTCCCGTATTCAAGACTACAGGTTCCTGAATATTTATATTCACGGAGTGTCTTGAAAAACTTCGGAAAATCGATGATCCCTCTCCCTGCTTCAACACACCAGCCTGCTTTTTCAGGTTTATCAACATCCCAGATATGGAAATCGAAGATCCTGTCTTTATATTTAAGGTATGACTCTATGGGATCGAGACCAAGACGGGTTTCGTGGGCGATATCGAAACAAAAACCAATCCTTGCATCAAGATTCTTAATCTCCTTCCAGATATCTGCAGTGCTCGAGTATAGAGGGAGATCCGGCCCATGATTGTGGATTGCCAGACGGAAATTATATTCTCCGACTTTTTTCTCAACATAAGGAAGGAGCTGAACATCCGGCACACCAACTATGAGTTTTGTTCCAACAAGTTTTGCATAAGCAAAAGCCTGATCCACAGCTGCTTCTGATTTCATATAGATCGGGCCGACTCCGTAGGGCTCAACTCCGAATGACTTCATCTTTGTCAGAGTCTGATCAATTACTTCTTTGGTGCTGTTGAGAGGCAGATGAAAATCTTTAACACCAAGCAAATTTATTCCGACTCTCTTCATCATAGCCAGGGAGTCATCAAGGTTTATTTTTGCAAAGGTGTAGCCTGCTATTGCCAGCCTGAAAAGATCCTTTCCGGCAGGTGGATTTACAGTTGCAGTTTTGGGCACTATGGCCGGCATTCCTGCTGCAAGAACGCCTGCTCCGGACGTTTTGATAAAACTGCGTCTTGAGAAATTCATTGTTATTAGTGATTAGTGATTAGTGATTAGTGATTAGTGATTGGTTATTAGTTATCAATTAGTTATTAGTTATTTGCTTTTTGTTTTGTTGTTGGTTGCTGGTTGCTTGTTAACCAGTAACCATTACCCTGTGGCAAGCAGCATTTAATGGTTTTCAGAATTTAAAGTACTTTTCACGAATTGGGATATTCAGTAATGCTGAGGCTGCGTTGTCGTTAAGAATCTCCTCGGTTTCCGGATTCCAGGTCAGGGCAGAGCCGGTTTTGATTGCAATTAATCCAAGCTGACACATTGAAATTGTCCGGTGAGCGGTTTCCAGCGGTTCAAAAGATTGTTTTCCGGTCTTTATTGCCTGGAGGAAATCTTCCTTATCTGAAAGTAAATTACTGAATGATATTTCTCCGGGTACTGTTTGTGAATCCAGGATTGCCGGTGAACTTGCTGAAAGCTTGTCAGGGTATTCAACTTCAATCCAGCCATCAGAACCTTCAAAGCGTACATAGGGCCTCTCGATTTTAAAGAAGACCTCAATGCCGCTGGCATATCGGTATTTTATGTCAAACTTATTCAGTGTGTTCCATAATCCTTTGTCAAATTCCCCGGTTCCTTCAATGCTCACGGGTCCGGAGTACTCTGAATTGTTTCCCCACTGGACTATTCCCATCAGATGCGCGCCCCAGTTTGATATCATGCCATTGCAGTAGGTGTCGACCCTCATCCAGCCGGGACGGCCGTATGCTTTGACAGCATGAACCCGTTTTTCAGTATATGGGGCTTCGAATGCAGGACCCAGCCACATATCATAATTCAGTTCTTCAGGTACGGGCATTGTCGGCTCAGGTTTCAGTGATTCACCGTTAAGCTCGGCAGGAACAGCAACAAAAATCTTCCGGATTTTTCCTATCCTTCCGTTCCTGACCAGCTCCACAGCTTTTGAGAATTTTGGCAATGGTCTGAATTCGCTGTCGTTACGGGTTATTATTCCGTATTTCTTAATTGCCTTCACAAGCTGCCGGCCATGTTCTACACAGGTCGAAATTGGTTTTTCGAGTGAAACATGTTTGCCTGCCCTGGCTGCCTCAATTGCAATAGGAATATGCCAGTGATCAGGAGTAGCTATCATCACTGCATCAATATCCTTTCGAAGCAAAACTTCACGGAAATCCCCATAGGCATCACAGCCCTTATAAGTAAATCCCTTTTGCTGTGAATAATAGTCATTTACCTGTTTTTGACCGTTTGTCAACCGCCATTTATCTACATCGCATACTGCAACTACCTGGGCATTTTCCGACTTGAGGAACTGGGGAATATTTGGATTGATAGTCTGCCGCCCGATGCCTATCACAGCCACATTGATCCTGTTCGATGGTGATCTGCTACTGTAGAGGTATGAAGGAACAACGTCAGGCATGGTAATAGCACCAATTGTTCCAATGGCAGTGCTCCTTAAGAAATCTCTTCTCTTAATATTCATAAATGAGGATTATTCTGTTTATAGACAAGTACTAAAATACATTATGTGTATCGGGAATCAATAATAATTTAAGATAAAGATTCCTCGCTAACGCTCGGAATGACAAGTAATTATTGTGGTAAAAGGGTTGATCAGAGGCGATTCGCTAAGGCGAATCGCCTCTGATCAACCCCATCGGAAAAAAATAAATTGTCATTCCGAATCCCGATCCCGAGGACTCGGGACGGGATGAGGAATCTCAATCTGATATGTAAGAAATTAAAGCAAATTATAATGAAGCGAATTATTTTATTACCTTTTTTATTCATGATTCCAGATAGTCATTATATATATTTACCAATCAATAAAGATATATTATTAATGTCGCATCAGACACTGTTTGCCGGAAAACTATCCGAAAATTAATCGTCCGGGCATAAGAATTTAAAGGTAAGGTCATTCTTAAAAGATTAGAACCGGGCTTGAATTTCGATGAGATATTGCTATCTTTAAAAGTTATATTATTATAAAGAATTTCCACCTTATCAAGCTATTAAATATGAAAAACGAAAAAATTTCCAGACGTGGTTTTTTAGGTACAGCTGCAGCAGCTGCTGTTTTAAGCAGTGTTCCTTTCGGTATTATACATCCATCAGATCAAAAGGCTAAGAAGCCCAATTCAAAGGCTGGAGGTGTTCAGCTTGGTGTAACCACTTACAGCTATGGGAGCATGCCCCATAAGGTGGATGATGTAGTTCAGTACCTGCTTTATGCCGGAGTTAATTCAATTGAACTCAGGAATGTGGCAGAGGAGGACCTGGGTATTCCTCAGGTGCAGAGACCGGTGCGTGGAGCAGAATTATCCGAAAAGGAAAGGGCCGATCTGGTGAAAGCTGCTGAAGGGATAAAAGAAGTCCAGCGTAAGTGGAGATTATCGCTTCCTATGGAGCGATATGCCGACATGCGTAAAAAATTCAATAATGCAGGGATTGAAGTATACATAGCAAAATTTGCACCGTCAGGCTGGTCGGACGAGGAGATAGATTATGCCTTCAGGGCTGCAAAAGTGCTTGGTTCGATAGGTATTACCGATGAGATGACTGATGCAAACTGCCAGCGATTGGGGAAATTTGCCGAAAAGCATAACAGCCTGGCAATGTTCCACACTCACGGGCAGGTCGCCGATCCGGGCTTCTCTTTTGATAAATATCTCGGATATTCAAAAGCAAACATGCTCAACCTCGATGCCGGTCATTATTATGGAGCTACAGGGCTGCATCCAAACGAGGTGATCATAAAATACCATGACAGGATGCGAAGCATCCATATTAAGGATAAAACAGGTCCCAAAAATGCAACTCCGAATACAAACAAGCCTTTTGGTGAGGGCGAAACCCCGATCGCAGATGTTCTGCTTCTCCTGAAAAAAGAAAAATGGCCGATCAGGGTTGACGTCGAGCTTGAGTACCCTATCCCTCAAGGTTCTGATGCAGCAAAAGAAGTTAAGAAATGCATAGACTACATGAGAAATATCCTTGGATAAAATCAGGTATGGACTCTCTAAGATCAATATTTTTAGTTACTCTTTTGCTGGTATCCTGTTCTACCGTAAAACCTGGCTTATCCGGAAAAGAGGAAAAGACCGCAGTAGAAAATAAGCCGGATTCACGCAGAAATATTCCGGAGAAACCCGGAACTATTAATTTAAGGGACTCTGCAGTTCCGGTTTACCAGGATATTTACGATATGATCCGGGGCAGAGTTGCCGGCGTTGAAGTTTCAGGAAAGTCAATAAAGATAAGGGGTACCAATTCACTGAATATAAGCACAGAGCCTCTCTTTGTTGTTGACGGGGTTATGGTAAGGGATATTGATGATATTGCTCCTGAAACAGTAAAATCAATTGAGGTTCTTAAAGGACCAGATGCTTCAGCATACGGAATAAGGGGATCAAACGGTGTAATAGTGATAACCCGTAAAACAGGGAAAGACTGATTTTTGACCTCCTGGAAATACATTTCCTGACGGAGGTGGTCTC
>JBBSAP010000159.1:0-7059 GCA_038252165.1 Bacteroidales bacterium
GCAATCTCAGTGAAAAACAGGTTGAGGAGCTTAAGGTTTTTCTGAAGGAGAATCCCGACCTTAATGAGGAATTGAACGGGATCACAATAGTGACACTTAATCCACCCGATTTATCTTTCAGCGGAAAGAATATGCTTGGCAAATCTCCCGAAAGCCTTTCTGAAGAACAATTTGAATACTTATGCATTGCAAGTCTTGAGAATGATCTTACACCCGGACAAAAATCTGAAATGAATGAGATTATCAGCCGGGATAAAACGAGAAGAAAGAACTTTGAACGTATCCAGAAGCTGAAACTAAAGCCTTTATCAGCCAGTTTTACAGGAAAAAGCAGTGTTAAAAAATTAACAACAGGTCAAAAAATATTCAAGCTGTCAGTCATTGGCTTAAGCGTAGCAGCAACAATAGCAATCATAGTCTCCATATTTCTTTTTACACCTGAAAAGACTAATAGTGATTCAAAGCAAACTGCTCAAATCATAACTCCGGATACCATCTTTATAGAGGCTGATCAGCCTGTTACAGCTAAAGAGCCTGAAACAAAAACAATCCGAAATAGTGGCAGATCTGCCGTCAGAAAATCAATCACCGGGATATTGGCCGGGGAGATGAACCTGCTGCTGACAGAACAGATTAACCAGGAACAACCTGATTCTGTACCCATATTTCTTAGACCGGAAGCTTTAAACTCGCTTAAGGTTGAAATCCCTGAGAACTTTGTTGCAGCATTCGACCCTCTGGTAAATTCTATACGGGTATATGATCCTGGCTATATTCCACCCCTTATCGACTACAGAAGCAATGTCCAATTGTTCTTTGCCAGGCTGTTCCACGAAAAGATCATGAACGATAAAAATTCGGGAACAAGACCGGTGGAATCATATGAGATAGCACAGGCAGGAATAAAGGGTCTTAATAAACTGTTCGGCTGGGAAATAGCCCTTCATAAAAACACTGATGAAAACGGAGATACCAGATCTTATAATTTCAGCTCAAGATTAGTAAAGATCAATGCCCCTGTTAAAAAGCCGGTAAAAGCACTGTAACTTTTTTATTCCCGGTTACGTCACAGCATTGAAAAACAACAGAAAGGGTTAAAAGTCATGAAAAGAAATTCTATTATAATTTTAGCAGCAGCATTGATCTGCCAGGCTTTTACACTTCAATCGAGGGAAGTAACGGTGATCGAAAAAAAGCAAACCAGGGAACTTGACACAAGTGATAATATAACAATAATTATTGGTAATGATTTTTTCCGTTTTGACGGAAATGATTCGCTCGTAATAATCAAAATGGGCGACAGGGGATTGAATATCCAGGATTCGCCTGACGGGAAAAAAATTGATATTGAAAAATACAATACTGAAGTTCGTGACTTAGAGGAGGCAGGTAAAGACAGGGATTGGAATCAGAATTGGGATGAGCAGGAACGCTACAGGGGGGCAAGGAATTTCAGAGGTCACTGGGCAGGAATGGAAGTAGGATTCAATAATTATCTTCATGTTGAATCAATGACTCTCCCGGAAGAAATATCCTATATGTCCCTTAATACCAGCAGGTCAAATTGTTTCAATCTTAATTTCTCACAGGTAAATATAGGATTCAGCAGACATACCGGACTTGTAACAGGAATCGGAGTAAACTGGAATACCTACAGGTTTGAAGGAAGTAACAGCATAAATGTCGGTACAAACGGCAATATCGAGGCCCTGATGTCAGATAATACAGTGCCTGTAAAAAAATCAAAATTCAATACTTTGTATCTGACCGCTCCCCTGATGTTTGAAGTCCAGATCCCTGCAGGCTACAACAGATTAAATATTGCCGCCGGGGTTATTGGAGGGATAAAGCTGAATGCATGGACAAAGATGGTCTATGAAGATGGCGGAAAGGTAAGGGCAAACGGCGACTATAATCTTAATCTCCTTCGTGGTGGCGTTACCGCCAGAATTGGTTATGAGAATTTCATGATATTCGGATCATACTATCTCACACCATGGTTCCAGAATCTTAAAGGACCGAATGGCTATAACCTCGAACCGTTCGAAATAGGTTTGGCGTTTACGTTCAACGACTAAGAACCAATCAATTTTGTTTAATTGATCCGGCAGAAACGCGATGACTCGCTTTTCTGCGTTTTTTATTATATTTGTTGATATGCAGTGCATTGAGTATTTACTGATTGAAACGCGATGCATCGGGTATTTACTGATGATTACCTGTTATTAATTATGTCCGATTCAATTTTGTCCCCCCATGAAATTCGTCGTTACAGCCGGCAGATCATGCTGCCTGAGGTTGGTATTACAGGTCAGGAGAAGCTTAAGCAGGCGCGGGTCCTGGTGATCGGGGCCGGGGGGTTAGGATGCCCCGTGCTTCAATACCTTGCAGCAGCCGGGGTTGGATCGTTAGCCATTGCAGAATTTGACACTGTTAACGAAACGAACCTTCAGCGGCAGATACTTTATGGTTCTGACGACCTCGGCAAGTTAAAGTCAATAATTGCCACCAAAAGGGTTGAAAATCTTAATAATCTTATCAAAACTGAAAGGATAAATCTGAAGATAGACACATCAAATTCGCTGCGTATTCTAAAAGACTTCGATATTATTGTCGATGCAACGGATAATTTCAAGGCAAGGTATATTATAAATGATTCCTGCGTGATCCTTGGCAAACCAATGGTTCACGGAGCAATATATAAATATGAGGGACAGGTTTCCGTATTTAACTACATGGATGGGCCAACATACAGGTGTTATAATCCACAGATTACAGGCCGGGAATTTATGGATCCTCAGCCTGAAGAGGTGGGGCTTCTTGGAGTGCTTCCCGGTATAACCGGAACATTAATGGCAAACGAAGTGATCAAGATTATAACCGAAACCGGGAAAGTGCTTTCAGGCAGAGTGCTTCTTTTTAATATTTATGATTATTCTTTTAATTTACTTGAAGTTGCAGGCATTCCTGAAAACCATAATATTACCCGGCTTAACGATGAATATTAATATTCCATTTGAATTTATTTCTACATATTTCAATGTGTTTCCAAATTTCCTTTTATTCTATCCTATTTTACCCATATGAGACTTCTACTTATCAGCAACTCGACAAACCCTGGAGAACAATATCTTGATTTTCCAAAACAGGATATCAAGAAATTCCTGGGAGAGAAACATATTAAGGCTCTTTTTATCCCATATGCTGCGGTGACATTCTCTTACGATGACTATGAGCTAAAAGTCCGTGACAGATTCAGGGAGGTCGGGCACGACATAATCTCAATCCATCATTACACGGATCCTGTCAATGCGGTGCAGAAAGCATCAGCCATAGTGGTTGGCGGAGGAAATACGTGGATGCTTCTGAAGCTTCTGCGCGATCACAAGCTGATTGAACCTGTCAGGGAAAAAATCCTTGCAGGCACACCCTATATCGGGTGGAGCGCCGGATCGAACGTGGTATGCCCGACAATACGGACCACTAACGATATGCCGGTTACTGAACCGTCTTCATTCAAGGCATTCAACCTGATACCCTTTCAGATAAATCCACATTACCTAGATGCAAATCCTGCCGGTCACGCCGGAGAAACAAGGGAACAGCGCATCGAGGAGTTCATTGAGGTAAATCCCGGGATCTGGGTTGCAGGTCTCAGGGAAGGAACAATGTTTCTGATTGAGGACCGGGATATCAGTTTGATCGGACCGAGAAATGCCAGGATATTCAAAAAAGATCATCAGCCGCTTGAGCTTGGAGAAAAGGGTGATTTCCGCTTCCTGTTCAAATAAAAATATTTTTTACTTCAAATAATATAACTTTGCCTCCCGTTAACTACCCGTGTGAAGGATATTTAGTTGGTGTAAATGAAACTGGCGGTAAAGATTTTTAAAATAACATCAATACTTTTTATTTCAGTATTGGTTATACTGTTTTCCCTGTCGCTGATAATGCAGAACAAGGTGGCGGGGATCCTTCTGAAAACGCTGAACAATAATTTCTTAACAAAGATAGAAACAGGTTCTTACAGGCTTTCACTGATCAGGAAATTCCCCAAAGCATCGGTTGAACTTAAAAATGTGATTGTTCACTCTTCCCCCGATTTTGATCATGCTGCTTTCAGGGGCATCAATACCGACACACTTCTTACTGCAAAATCAGCATCTATCGATTTCAGGACTATAGATATGCTCAGGGGAGCTTATACTTTTACAAGAATAAGTATAAAGTCAGGTAAACTGAACCTGTTTACTGATACATCCGGCTATAATAATTATAATATCTCAAAAAATAAAGAGAAAACAGCTGGCACCGACGACGTAAAGCTTAATCTGAACAGGATCAATTTGTCTGACGTGGAGTTTGTTTATAACGACCTGAGGGTTGATCTTGTAATCGGGGGAATCTTTAAGGACGGACAGTTAAGGAGCAAAATAAGAGGCAATAATATTGACTTCGATGGAAATTCAAAAGTGATATTTGACCTGTTTAAGCTTGGAAGCATTTCAATCCGGCAAAGTATCCCGGCAGAGCTGGAAGTAGCGCTGAATCAGAACGAAAAGGGAACCTTTTTCAAAAAAAGCACAATGAGGATTGAGAACTGGGATTTTGTGCTTACAGGTTTTGTAGCATCCGACAATTATCTTGATCTTAATGTCAACGCAGATAATATTGATATCTCAAAAATAACAAGATTCCTGCCTGAAAAATACAGAAAAGCTGCCTCTGTCTATCATCCTTCGGGCACCCTTAAGTTTAACTGGACCACGAAGGGGAAGCCTACAGCTAAGGAAGATCCGCATTATGACATAATTTTCTCCCTTAAAAATGCACACATAGACAACACCAGGTCCGCTCTGAAAATTGAAAAGTTTTCATTTGACGGAACTTTTACAAACGGTCCTAAAAACAGACCACAGACCAGCTCATTCAATGTAACCAATTTCACAACCCGACTCGGTTCGGCCGACTATAAAGGATCGTTTTCAGTGTCTGATTTCACAAACCCTAAGACCGAATTTATTTTCAAAGGGAAACTGATACCTGCTGAGCTAAAGGAATTTCTGAATCTTAAGAATGTAACCAGCGCCAGCGGATCGATTGATCTTAACCTTAATTTTTCAGGAAGGCCGGGAAAAAAGGATTCTTATAGATTTTCTGATGTCTTTGAGCTGGATTCACACTCGGATGTTCTGTTTAATTCGGTTGGAATAAGCCTTGAAAACAAGCAGCTGGATATAAGGGATGCAACAGGCAGATTCATTATGAATGAAAGCACAACTACCGACAATTTCAGGCTTACACTTAACAAACAGAAAATATCACTTTCAGGGAAATTCGCGAATTTCCCGGGCTGGCTGACAGGAAACCCCGTGAATTTGCTGGGTTCCGCAACTATTTCAGCATCATCTTTCAGACCCGAGCTGTTTATGAACATCCCGGACGAAGAAGCAAAAAAAAGTAAAGAGATTACTGCACAGGCTCCGCTTTCACTCCCGGATGATGTAAACCTCGAAATAAATTTCAAGGTCGATACTCTGGTATATAAGACATTTGATGCCAGAAATATTGCCGGTACCCTCAGCCTTAAGCCAAAAATGTTAAATTTCAGGACCTTCAGCATGAATTCACAAAAAGGCCGCGTCTCCGGGAACGGCCTGGTTGTGCAGAACCCCGATAAATCCTTTATCGGGAGAGGAAGTTTTGCAGTTGCCGGAGTTGATATTAATGAGTCATTTGTGACATTCCATAATTTCGGACAGGATTTTCTGAAAGCTGAAAACCTTGCAGGAACACTTTCAGGAAACATTACACTCATTTTACCTGCTGATTCATTACTGAATCCCGATATCAGGTCAATTGTAGCTGAAGGGAGATACATCCTGACTGACGGGGCGCTGATCGATTTCGATCCCATCAAGGCATTATCTTCATTCATAGAACTTTCGGAGCTGGAGAACATTAAATTTGACAGACTCGAAAATGATTTCTTTATCAGGAATAATATATTTTATCTTCCCCAGATGGATATTAAATCATCAGCTGCTGATCTTTCTGTGAACGGGGAGCACAGCTTTGATAATGACTACCAGTACCATGTCAAAATGCTGCTTTCCGAGATCCTCAGCAGAAAAGCAAGAAAAAACAGGACAATCCCGGACGAGTTCGGTGAAGTTCAGGATGACGGATTAGGCAGGACGTCGGTATTGCTTAAAATCGTCGGAAAGGGAGAAGAGGTAAAAGTCAGCTACGATATGAAGGCTGCCGGCACCCTGATCAGGGAGGATATTAAAAAAGAAAAACAGGCTCTTAAAACAATAATTAACGAGGAGTATGGGTTGTATAAGAAGGATTTTGAACCGGTGCAAAAAAAGAGTTCCCGGCCGAGATTCAGGATTACATGGGAAGGATCGGATACAACTGCAACGGAAACGGAGCCTCCGGTTCAGAGAAGAGAGAGTTTTTTAGACAGGCTTTTTAAAAAGAAATAGTACTTTTCCACCTAAAACAGATAAACACTTGAATATATTCCGAAACAGAAATAACTGGCAGGTCTCATTATTCTTATTTGCCATTCTAATTGGTGTAGGCTCTCTGATTTATACTCAGTTCCTGGTGCGGAGCCTAAAAGCCGAGGAACGGAAAAAAGTTGAAATGTGGGCTGAAGCTACCAGGCTTATAAATACGGCTGATTCCACGCAGAATCTTGATTTTCTTCTTACTATAATTGAAAATAACAATACGGTGCCTGTTATTCTTACTGATGAATCTGACAATATTATAGCCACCAGGAATATTGAACAGGTAAAGATCGAAGACACAGGGATTATGGGAATAAAGCTCGAAAAAATGAAAAGTGATAATGATCCCATTATCATTGACCTTGGAAACGGAACATCGAACAGAATTTACTATAAGGACAGCATCATACTCAGCCAGTTGATGTATTATCCCTTTATTCAGCTTGGATTCATCATCCTTTTTATCCTCGTTTCATACCTGGCTTTAAGCTCATCACGAAAGGCTGAGCAGAACCGTGTATGGGTCGGGATGTCAAAA
>JBBSAP010000160.1:0-7001 GCA_038252165.1 Bacteroidales bacterium
AATTTTATAAGAAAAGCTGCTTTGGGCACCTTAGCCGCGATAAGCATCCCGGAAATCCTTTCTGCAGCAATGCCGAAGGAACGGATAAAAGGTATAAAACTTACAAAGGGACAGGTGATACTGTTCCAGGGTGATTCAATAACTGATTCAGGAAGAAATAAGGAAGATACCGGATTCAATACAGCCAGAAATCTGGGCTCCGGCTATCCCATGCTGGCAGGAGCTGCTATCCTGAACAAATATGAAGCCCTTGATCTGAAGATTTATAACAAAGGCATTTCAGGAAATAAAGTCTTCCAGCTTGCCGAACGATGGGATATGGATTGCCTTGAACTGAAACCCGATGTCCTGAGTATACTGATAGGGGTAAATGATATATGGCATAAGCTAAACGGAACTTATAACGGCACCGCTGAAATTTACAGGAATGACTACATAGCCCTTCTGGAAAGAACGGTGAAGGCTCTTCCAAATGTGAAACTCATTATATGTGAGCCTTTTGCAGTAAAAGGAGTAAAAGCTGTCGATGATAAATGGTATCCTGAATTCTTTGATTACCAAAAGGCTGCAAAAGATATAGCCAAACAGTTCAGGGCAACTTTCATTCCGCTCCAAAACGTTTTTGATGAGGCTCAGAAACGGGCTCCGGGGTCGTACTGGACTGGTGACGGTGTCCATCCTTCACTTGCCGGTGCCCAGCTGATGGCAAAAGCCTGGATGAAAGCACTTGAATAAGATTAATTCATTAATAAAATGAAAAGTATAACACGACGTAGTTTCATTCAGCAGAGTCTTTCTGCCGGAATCGGAATCGCAGCGCTGAATAACCTGTCAGATCTGCCTTCGATGGCAAAAGGAAAAATGAAATTAGGCCTGGTAACTTATCAGTGGGGAAGGGACTGGGACTTGCCGACACTGATAGCCAACTGTGAAAAGACAGGATTTCTTGGCGTCGAACTGAGAACTGAACACGCACATAAGGTTGAGATAAACCTTTCTGCTATTCAGCGTGCTGAAGTAAAAAAGCGCTTTGCCGACAGTCCGGTTGAATGCATCGGCTATGGAGCTAATTTTGAATATCACAGCCCCGATCCTGCCCAGCTACGGACAAATATAGAACAAACAAAAGAGTACATTAAACTTTGTAAAGATATCGGAGCCACCGGAATCAAGGTCAAACCAAATGATCTTCCTGCAAGTGTTCCTAAGGAGAAGACAATAGCACAGATCGGAGCTTCGCTGAATGAAGTAGGTAAGTTTGCCCGCGATTATGACCAGCTGGTCAGGGTTGAAGTCCATGGAAACCTTACCCAGGAAATTCCAAATATGAGGGCTATTTTCGACCTTGTCACCGAACCGAATGTCAAAATGTGCTGGAACTGTAATGACCAGGATCTGCTTCCCCCCGGGCTTGAAGGCAATTTCAATTCGGTAAAGAAGTGGTTTGGGGATACTGTTCATGTACGTGAACTGAATGTCGGTGATTACCCGTATCAACAGCTGTTTAATTTGTTTAACAGTATAAGGTATAAAGGCTGGATCCTTCTCGAGGCAAGGACTGAACCTGTTGACAGGATTGCAGCTATGAAAGAGCAATTAGTAATATTCAAACAAATGATATAATGACAAACAGAAGAGATTTTATTAAGACATCGGCTATTGGTGCTGCAGGAATCACGATCGGAGGTCTTGGCCTCAGTCCAAAAAGCTATTCCCAGGTAATGGGCTCAAACGACCGTATCAATCTTGCCGTCGTCGGGCTCCGAAGCAGGGGCAGGGATCATATTAACAGCTGGTGCGCACTTAAGGACAACCGGAAGGTCAGGATAAAAACGATATGTGATGTTGATGAGCAATTTTTTGCTCCGGCCGCAAAGCTTGTCCTGGATAAATCAGGAGAAAAAGCAGTCACTGAAGGGGATATGCGCAAGGTGTTTGATGATAAGGAAATTGATGCCGTCTCATTCGGAGTGCCCAACCACTGGCATGCCTTAAGTGCCATATGGGCCTGCCAGGCAGGGAAACATGTGTATGCTGAGAAACCGGCGTGCTACAATATCTATGAAGGAAGAAAAATGGTCGAAGCTGCTGCGAAATATAAAGTACGTATGCAGACCGGATGCCAGAACCGCTCGATTCCAAATGTTATGGAAGCTATGAAATTCCTTCACAGCGGAGGTATCGGCGATGTCTTTATGGCAAAAGGCCTTTGCTATAAACCACGCGATTCTTTTGGAATTGCTCCGGACGGAACAGCACCGGCATCGCTTAATTACGATATGTGGCTCGGCCCTGCTCCCTCGCGTCCTTATAATGAAAAGAGAGTGCATTACAACTGGCACTGGTTTTGGGACACAGGTAATGGTGACACCGGCAACCAGGGACCTCACCAGTTTGACATTGCACGCTGGGGCCTGAACAAGAATGAACATCCGGTTAAGATATACTCAATGGGAGGTCTTTACGGAATTAATCCTGCTGAATGTGCACAGGAAACCCCGAATACTCAAACCTCAATGTTCAGATATAAGGACGGCAAAGTGCTGGAATTTGAAACAAGGGGACGGTACACGAATGATGAATCCAGCCTTGGTATCCGGATAGGCAATACATTTTATGGAACCGAAGGATATCTTGAACTGAATGAAGAAACATGGAAAGCATTCCGTAAGCGCGAAAAGGAACCATTTGCCGGATCAAAAACCGGTGAAAAAAGTGTCGGCGACCCAACATTCCTTGCTGCTCCGGGAGGAACTGAACATTTTGCTAACTTCCTCGATGCCATCCGTTCCGGAAAAGATGAAACTTTGAATTGCCAGATAAAGGAAGGATTTATTTCATCGGCACTTCCGCTTCTTGCAAATATTTCCTACAGGCTTGGAAGGGAACTTACATTTGATGGTGTAAGAGAGAAATTTATAAAGGATAAGGAAGCAGATGCAATGCTGACACGTAATTACAGGAAGCCTTATGTTGTTCCTGAAGTTGTTTAAATATTAATATGATTTTTTTACCACAGAGTCACACGGAGTTTTCATAGAGTAACACTGTCAGCAACTCCGTGAACTACTCAGTGTTACACTGTGCGACTCCGTGGTTATTGGTTTTTTAAAGTATTTTGTAATCTGATCTTATTGAGAGAACTATGTTATCAGAACATTCAATCAAACGCCGTAATTTTCTTAAAACTGCTGCTGCCGGAAGCCTGGGTTTGGGACTTCTCGTCAAACCTTCAGCCTTTGCAAAAAGCCAGGATGCTTCGAAAAACAGAGTCGGTATAATCGGTCTTGATACTTCGCATGCGACTGCCTTTACGGAAGCGCTTAATAATCCATCTGCCGGTCCGGAATTCGGCGGATATAAGGTGACATCTGCCTATCCAAGGGGAAGCTACGATATAAAATCGAGTGTCGACAGGATAGCCGGATACACTGAGCAAGTAAAGAAGCTTGGCGTTGAGATAGTTGAATCAATACAGGATCTGCTTAAAAAAACAGATGTGATACTTCTGGAAACGAATGACGGAAGGCTTCACCTTGAGCAAGCCCTGCAAGTGATAAAAGCCGGAAAGAGGTTATTTATTGATAAACCAATAGCTGCATCATTATCGGATGCAATAGCAATTTTTAATGCCGGCCGGAAATATAATGTTCCGGTATTCTCAGCATCATCTCTCAGATACATTGCCGGGGTTGATGAAATTGCAAAAGGTTCGATTGGGAAAGTGCTCGGAGCTGATACTTACAGCCCGGCAACAATTGAGAAGACACATCCTGACCTTTTCTGGTACGGTGTTCATGGTGTTGAAACTCTTTTCACTGTAATGGGTACCGGATGCAAAAGTGTTACTGGCACTTTCACGGAAGATTATGATCAGGTTACCGGCTTATGGTCTGATAACCGGATTGGAACTTTCCGGGGTATCCGCAGGGGAAAATCCGATTACGGAGGGATAGTCTTCGGCGAAAAAGGAATAGCTGTACTGGGCAGGTACAGCGGGTATAATCCGCTGCTTCTTGAGATCATTAAATTTTTTCAGACCGGGATTGCTCCGGTCAGTCAGACAGAGACAGTTGAGATATTTGCATTCATGGCAGCTGCCGCAGAGAGCAAAAAGCTTTACGGTGCACCGGTGGTTATCGAAAGTGTGATAAGGGAAGCTGAAAGGGAAGCTTCTGATAAAACTGGTATATAACGAACAGAGAATTCTGAATTATGAGAATATCAGTATTGTCATCTCTTTTTTCTGCAATGATTATTTCCATGGCTTTAACATCATGTCATGGAATAAAAGTCCAGCCTGAAAAGAGTAAAAAGGTTGAATTTTCTGTCAGGGAATCAGAACAAAGAGTTGACGTAATGATAGGAGGGAAGCTTGTAACCTCATATTGCTGGCCGGAGAATGTTTACAAGCCTGTACTCTGGCCGGTAAGGACTCTGACAGGCACGGAAATTACAAGAGGCTTCCCTTTAGGGCCCAGGGAGGGTGAAAGGAATGATCACATTCATCAGGTGGGCTCATGGCTCAACTATGGGAATGTCAACGGATTCGATTTCTGGGGAAATGGCTCGACAGGGAAGAAAAGTGAGAACGGCGGCGTAATTAAGCATCTGAGCATCGAACAGGCAAGAGGAGGCAGCGGGGAAGGATTACTTTCTGTGAAGGGGGTCTGGCAGGATCCATCAGGAAAAGAGCTGCTTGAAGAAGAAACAGAATTTCATTTTATTGCTGATGGCCGGTATTATTGTATCGACAGGATCACAACACTTACTGCAGGTGGTCAGGATATTTCAATGAAAGATACCAAGGAGGGAATGTTCGCCATTCGTGTAGCCCGCCAGTTGGAACTGCCTTCACAAGAAGATGTAGCTCTTCTTGATGCACGGGGAAACCCGGGAATTGAGAAAGCAATGGAGAACAAAGGGGTAACCGGCAATTACAGGAGCAGTGAGGGTATAACCGGAGAAGCCGTATGGGGTACCAGGGCGAGATGGATGGATCTTTTCGGAATAATCGGAAATGAAAAGGTCTCAGTAATAATCTGTGATCATCCAAAAAATCCTAATTATCCTGCATACTGGCATGCGAGGGGCTATGGATTATTCTCGGCAAATCCACTTGGAGGCAATGATTTCACTAAAGGCAAAGAGATTGTTAATTTTTCAATAACGGCAGGTCAATCGGTTACTTTCAGATACAGGATTATAATCACCTCAGGATTTCATATGAATGATGATGATATTAATATTCTGGCAAACGATTTCGCCGGAAAATACAGATAGGTATTAATTCTTAAAAAGTAAATAACATGGCCAATAAAGTATCAAGACTTAATTTTTTAAAAACAGCAGGATTGGCTGCTTCCGGCGCGATGCTTGGAAGGAGTGCCTCTGCAAATGTTGTAAGACCGGAAATAGTTCCGAATAGCACTGCAAGTCCGGCAAGAAAGGTAAACATGGCATTGATCGGAATTGCAAATCAGGGTGCCGGTGATGCCAGGCAATTTATAAACTCGGGTCTGGCAAATATCGTTGCAGTTTGTGATGTGGATCTTGATTCCCAGGGTTGTCAGGAGATAATTAAACTGGTCCCGAAAGCCAGACAATTCAGGGATTTCAGGGAGATGTTTGACAAGATGGCCGGGGATATTGATGCCGTCCAGGTAGCTATCCCTGATTTCGCGCACTTCCCGGTATGTATGGCCGCAATGCAGCTTGGGAAAAGTGTTTTTGTCGAAAAGCCGATGTGCCGGACATTCTTTGAGGCTGAATTAATGGCACAGATGGCTGCAAAGAATCCGAAACTTGTTACCCAGGTAGGCAACCAGGGACATTCGGGAGAGAATTATTTCCAGTTTAAGGCATGGAAAGAGGCTGGTATTATTAAGGATGTTACAGCGGTTACTGCGTTCATGAATGGCGGCCGCAGATGGCATCCGTACGATCCAAATATCACTAAATTCCCTGAGGCGCAACCACTTCCGAAAGGCATGACGGACAAAGACTGGGATACATGGCTCACAACAGCTGCTTTCCGTGAATTCAATGAAAAATATCATCCTGGCAACTGGCGCGGCTGGTATGACTTCGGCCTTGGAGCCCTTGGCGATTGGGGCGCACACATCCTCGATACTATCCATGAGTTCCTCGATCTAGGTTTGCCGTATGAGATCGAACCTGTTCATGTTAAAAACCTAAACGATTATTTCTTCCCTCTTGAAACTACACTCCTTTTCCGTTTCCCGAGCCGGGGAGATATGCCTCCATGCGATATTACCTGGTATGACGGTGTACAAAACTTACCTCCGGTTCCTGATGGTTATTTTTCAGTAAATGCCGCTACAGATAGCACAATACCACCTCCCGGAGGTGTACCTCAGAAGGCTGATGCACCTCAGGGCAGTCGGCAGAGAATACCACAGGCAGGCAAGATCATATTCAGCAAGGAACTGATGTTCAAGGGAGGAACACACTCAGCGCCTCTCTCGATAATTCCTGATGCAAAAGCAAAGGAGATGGCTTCAAAATTACCTGTCGTTCCCAAAAGTCCGTCGGATCATTATATTAACTTCCTTAAAGCCTGCCTGGGAGAGGAGAAGACCCGTTCGCCGTTTCAGACATTTGCACCTCTTGCCCAGATATTTTCATTAGGCATTATTGCAATACGTCGTAACAAAAAACTAATCTTCAACCGTGACACCAAGGAAATAACTAACGATAAGTTCGCAAATTCACTTCTCACCGACAGGCCTCCGAGAATGGGTTGGGAAAGTTATTATAGCATATAAGTCAGCTGTCAGGATTCAGCTATCATTTTATCCCTGTGCACAGAGCCCTGAGCTCTGTGCACAGGGATTTGTGCCTGGTACCTTCATCAGGCTCCCCTGAGTTTTTTCAGCTCATTGAAGTGGATCATTGACATCTTCTCTCTGGCTTCCCTCGATGCTTTCCTGTATGCTTCAAATTCCTTTTTCAGTTCTTCGCTCTCTTTTTTTGTATGA
>JBBSAP010000161.1:0-6953 GCA_038252165.1 Bacteroidales bacterium
GGTATTAATGACAGGGAAATAGAACATATCGACCACCCGTCCGAACAAAAACGAGGAGTAACCTCCACCGGGACCTAATAAAATGGCAGGCTGGCTGTAGCTTTCACTGAAGATCATTCCATAAAAAGCACTGTCGATAATATTCCCGATTGCCCCTGCAAGTATAGCACTGACTGCAAGGATCAGCCCGGGATACGATTTTTTCTTTATGAGAGAATTCAGGAACCAGGCTATAGCTGAAATGGCCACTATCCGGAAGAGACTCAGAACAATTTTCCCGGGTTTCCCACCCATTTCCATTCCAAAGGCCATCCCGTTGTTTTCTATAAAATGCAGCATACCCCAGTTACCGAATATATGTATTTCCTGTCCCAGCACCATATGGGTTTTGACCCAAAATTTCAGAATCTGGTCCGCAATCAGGATAAGAATAATAAAAAGTGCAGCCTTTTTTCCTGTTGACATTATTGCCCGGTTTTGTTTAAGGGGCGAAAAATAGTAAAAATTGGTGATAAAGTCTGTATCAAATGTCAGTAAAACCACCCCATCCCGACACTTCGGTCGGGACACCCCTCCTTGGAAGGAGGGGAAAGTTTTGATATTCAACAGCATCGATTTCTCCTCCTCACCGAGGAGGAGAAATCCCGACAAAGTCGGGAGGGAGGTGGTGTGCTTTTGAAGACACCCTCATTACATCTTATGTCCTATTTTTTAGCAGCAGCAAAATGGTTATCACTGACAGGTCACATTCAGATAATTACCATCCCAGCAGTAAAAATCAGAAGTCTTGAAGAATTTCAGGCATTTTACCCTGCCATTGTGGAGCGTTGTGCTCCAGAGAACATTCATGTCAAAGAATTGCTCGTATTGGGCATTATAGTAATAGATTGTATAGTATGCATTTAATGCGTTGGTTGTCAGTCCATACTCAATTGAACTGTTGGTAAATGTATTTCCTGCCTTTGTGTACGTATATTTGACTGAACCTATATTGGTGCCGGCAACTGTCCAGTCGATCCTTACAACCTCCACCGGATTCTGCTTGCTTTCATTTAGTTTCCATTGTCCTGATTTACCGTCAAGTGCAGAAGTCCCTTCAAACCAGAGGAAATCCGCAAAGCCTCCGGTCCCCTCTTTTGTAATGTACATTTTCCAGACAACATTTGAGGCCGTTATCTGACCTGTCAGCCGTGCATTGTAAGTTACGCTGAGCAGGGTGGCATTACCGGTCCACTGCCAGGTACTATTATCTACATATACAGCTTTTTGCTCAGTTGCCACCTGAAAAGCGTAGACAGGAACAGCGAGAGTGGTATAAATTACAGCTTCCCACAACAGTGCGGCGCTTGCAGCAAACGTCCAGTTATCGTTTTGAGTCCCCTTGGGGATGGAGATTGAAACATCTCCTTTTTTGCCTGATTCAAAATTGCTGAAGTCAATTGTCATAGATTCTGAAGGCGGCAAAAGCGGGGGATCACCCTTATCCTTTTTGCAACTGTGTATCAGGAAGACTGAAAGTAATAATAAAAGAGAAATTGAGAATAGCTTTTTCATATCCGGTTATTTTATATATACAAGATAAACGATTAACAGGAAAAAAAATTATTATCAAATTTAAAGATAAGCTGAGATTAACCTGTAAAATGCCTGAAAATAATTGAAATACAATTATTTCGTCAGACCTCCGGGTGATTAATGCATTTTTATTAATTAATCAGGGTAAATTGAACAAAACCATATAATTGTTGTTAACTCTAAAAACTCAATCAATGGAACGCAGAATTTTTATAAAGAATCTTAGTATCGGTATAATGGGTAGTATATATACAGCAAAATCGTTTGCCGAAGGACCAAAAAACTTAAAAAATGTAACAATGGAAAAATTTGATATTCATGTATTCCCGGCATTACCATATGCCTATGATGCGCTTGAGCCTTACATTGATGCACGCACAATGGAGATCCATTATGACAGGCATCACCGTGCATACTTCAATAATTTCACTGCTGCCATTAAAGGAACAAGCCTTGAAAACAGCACAATTGAACAGATTTTCTCTAAGGTTTCTGAAGCGGGAGACGCAGTCAGAAATAACGGAGGGGGTTTTTATAACCATGTCTTTTTCTGGAATAACCTCGCACCAAAATCTGCAGGTCCGCCGACCGATTTATCAGCTGCACTGACTAAGGAATTCGGGTCATTCGACAAGTTTAAGGAACTATTCAGCAATTCAGCAAAGACACGTTTCGGAAGTGGCTGGGCATGGCTGTATGTTACAGCAGATAAAAAACTGGCTGTAGGCAGTACACCGAACCAGGATAATCCTCTGATGGATGTTTCAGCGATCAAGGGGACACCATTGCTGACTATCGATGTATGGGAACATGCCTACTACCTCAAGTACCAGAACAAGAGAGCGGATTATGTTGAGGCATTCTGGCATGTAATAAACTGGGAAGAAGTGAGCAGAAGGTATAAGGAGGCGGTAAAATAACCGGACTGGATAAATTATGATATTTGAAGGGGGGAGATAGCCTCCCTTTTTTATTTACCTAAGCGGGAGAAGTGGTTTATGTATACAGAAACCTCTTTATCTTCATCGTTGCCGTCTTCTGGAATGGAACCGGCTGCAAAACAACCTTATTGATCTGACAGAATTTACTTACGTGAGAATTAACGTATTCCTGCAGTTCAATAAGCAATTCCTCCTTTTTTTGTTCATACTGCCGGCTCATGTCATCCTTAAGGTTCTGATATTTCTTTTCAAGCTCTTCCATATTAAGATGCACATATGCAACCAGCTTGCCTTTTTGTTGTATAACCAGTGATTCGACAACAAACCTGAAATTATTGATGACCGATTCTATCTCCTCAGGGTAAATATTCTCTCCGCTTGCACCCACAATCATATTTTTGAGCCTTCCCTTTATATAGAGATTCATTCGTGAGTCAAATAAACCCAGATCTCCGGTTTTAAACCAGCCATCGCTGGTAAGAACCTCACGGGTCATTTCTGGTTCTTTGTAGTATCCCTTCATCACGCTTGGACCCCTGGCCCATATCTCGCCTTCCCCGGTTTTAGTGTCGGGGTTGTTGATTTTAAGTTCGATGCCCTCAATTGCAGGACCTGTTGAATCAAAAACTGATTTCGAAGGATTGGCGCCGGCAAGCAATGGTGAGGTTTCTGTCAGTCCGTAACCAATTGCATACGGAAATTTTGCCTCAAGCAGAAATCTCTCAACACTCTTGTTTAGCTTGGCACCTCCTATGCCAAAGAATTTCAGATGACCACCAAATGTCTTGTATAGTTTCTTTCCTGCAACAGCATTCAGTTTCTTCCTTATGAAGGATATTTTGTACAGGAACCTTAATAACTTCTTGTCATTGAAAGTGGGGAGTATTTTGTTAAAATAGATCTTTTCCATTATAAGCGGTACTGTCAGCATAACCGTCGGCCTGACTTCAGCCATTGCTGGTATAAGAACCGCAGGAGTCGGGGGTTTCCTCAGATAATAAACGCACGCTCCGCCTAGAACCGGAAATATAAGACCAAGGGTGTTCTCGTACGTATGTGATAATGGCAATACCGACAAGAACCTGTCATTTTCATTTATGGGCTGAATAACCAGACCTTTCAGGGCATTGAAAGAAATGTTCTTATGGGTAAGCATCACACCTTTGGAGCGGCCGGTAGTCCCTGAAGTGTAGATAATTGATGCAAGGTCATCTTCGGCAACATCATACGTTTTTTGAGGCCGGGCTGAAGGATCAAAAACAAGAGCTTTGCTTGCGGAAAAGAAAACCGAAAAATCATCAATAAGAATTCCGGTTTTAAGGTTTTCCGAATCATACCCTTCCAGCTTTGGCAGCTGCGATGACGAAACAAAAATTGCTTTAGCTCCCGAATGGCTAAGTACATTCCCGACCTCCGTTGCTGAAAAATCAGGTAAAATCGGGACGACAACAGCTCCCATAAAGGTAATCCCAAAGTATGCAGAGCTCCAGTTTGGCATATTGTTGCTGAGAAGCGCTACCTTATCTCCGGGTTTTATACCGGTTCTTTCAAGAAAAGCTGTAAGTGCACTGATCTCTTTTAAGGATTCATCATAGGTTTTGGGCTTTTCACCGACAAAAGCATATGAGTTATGGCTACCGTATTTCCGTACTGTCTCATTGAATAATGCAGGAAAAGTAAGCCGGATATTATTTTCTTCCATCTGCACGATCAGGTTAATAATTTATAATAAACTGCAAAGATATGAATTTATATTCATCCTGTTAATAACATGTTAAATATTGCATTATTGCTTTTATAAGAGGATTAAATAAAAAAACATTATTCAGGGAAGTTGGTTAAATTTGTGATTGTAAATTTGAAATAAGCCAATGGCAACATTAATCAGGATAACAAAGGAATTCTCCTTCGAAATGGCTCATGCTCTTTGGAACTATGACGGACCCTGCAGGAACGTCCATGGCCATTCTTACAAGCTTTTTGTTACACTCACAGGTGTTCCCTCCGATGATCCGCAGGATCCTAAAAACGGGATGGTTATCGATTTTGCCGATCTGAATAATATTGTGAAAAAAGAGATAATAAACATATTCGACCATGCTCTTACAGTTTCAGGAAATTATGACCGGGAGAAACTGGAAGTTTTTAAAAGGATGTTCGGAAACACTGTCGTTACTGATTATCAGCCCACCTGTGAAAACCTTGTGGCAGATTTCGCATCAAGGATAAAGAAACAAATCCCGGGAAACCTCAGACTGCACAGTTTAAAACTTTATGAGACGGCTACCTCATTTGCAGAGTGGCATGCTTCGGATAATGAATAAATTCAATATGTCAGAAAATCAACCCAAAAAACTATTTTTACTGGATGCCTACGCACTCATTTTCCGCTCTTATTATGCATTCATAAAAAACCCCAGGATCACTACCAAGGGGATGAACACATCTGCAATTTTCGGATTTCTTCTGACTCTCAGGGAGGTCCTCCAGAAGCAAAAGCCTACTCATATAGCCGTAGTATTTGACACTTCCGCCCCGACCTTCAGGCACGAGATGTACAAAGACTATAAGGCTAACCGTGACGAAACTCCCGAGGATATAAAAAAGGCTGTCCCCTATATTAAAAGGCTGGTTGAAGCTTATAAAATACCAATAATCGATTACCCTGGCTTTGAAGCCGATGACGTTATCGGAACCCTGGCCAAAAAGGCTTCAGAGAAGGGATTTGTGACCTATATGATGACCCCGGATAAGGATTTTGCCCAGCTGGTTTCTGGTAATATTTTCATGTTTAAGCCTTCGAGAAGCGGGAATGAATCAGTTACATGGGGTGTCGATGAGGTGAAACGCGAGTTTTCAGTTCAGCGACCTGAACAGGTAATTGATATTCTCGCTCTCATGGGCGATACAGCTGATAACATCCCGGGTGCTCCCGGGGTCGGGCCCAAAACAGCAATGAAACTGATTTCTGAATATGGATCTGTTGAAGAATTATTCAGGCATACCAATCAGCTTAAAGGCAAGCTGAAAGAGATCATTGAAAACAACAAGGAAAAGATTGAACTTTCAAAAAAGCTTGCAACCATTGATCTTAATGTCCCGGTAGAACTCAGGGAGGATGAACTTATACTTGAAACACCTGACCCTGATAAACTGAAAAGCCTTTTTAATGAGCTTGAATTCAGAACCGTAGCAGCTGAAATACTTTCGGGAATAGAGAAAAGCTTTAAACCGGAAGGATCGGCGCCGGTTCTGATTTCTCAGGCTTTTTCAGCTCAGGGCAATCTGTTTGATAATGATCAGTTTTCTCCCCCTGTTGTAAACTCAACAATCGAATCGGTTCCTCATGAGTATCTTATTATTGATACCGCAAAAGAACTGGAGGAGTTTACTATTCAGGCAATGAAACAGTACGAGATTTGTTTTGACACCGAAACAACAAGTATTAATCCTCTCGATTCAGAACTGGTTGCAATTTCATTTTCATGGAGCAAAGGTTCGGGTTTTCTGGTTCATTTCCCGGGATCACGGAAAGAAACCATGGAGAAGCTTAATATCCTTAAACAAGTTTTTGAAGATCCGGGTGTCAGGAAAATAGGACAGAACATAAAATTTGACATCCAGGTTATGGCAAACTACGGGATAGAAGTGAAAGGCAGCCTGTTTGACACCATGATTGCTCACTATCTTCTTGAGCCTGATATGCGGCACAACATGAATCTTCTTGCGGAAACATATCTCTCTTACAGTCCTGTTCACATAGAATCCCTTATCGGAGAAAAGGGTGTTAACCAGAAGAATATGCGTTCTGTTCCAGTTGAGCAGATAAAAGAATATGCAGTTGAGGATGCTGATGTAACATACCAGCTCAAGGAAATATTTCAGCCCAGGTTAAGGTCAGAAGGATTGTCGGACCTTGCTGAGACAATTGAAATGCCTCTTATCAGGGTACTGGCAGACATGGAGAGAGTCGGTGTCAGGCTGAACCCGGAGGATCTGAAATCAATTTCCACCGGGCTTCGTGAGGATATTATCTCTCTTGAAACGGAGATTTTCACTCTTGCGGGGACAGAGTTTAATATCTCTTCTCCGAAACAGCTTGGCGATATTCTGTTCATCCGGCTGAAACTCGATGATAAAGCAAGGGTTACAAAAACGAAGCAATTCAATACAAGCGAGGAAATATTGCAAAGGCTCACTGGACGGCACCCTATAATAAATAAAGTGCTTGAATACCGCGGACTTAAAAAGCTCTTATCAACGTATGTTGAAACACTGCCTCTGCTGGTTGATAAAAAAACAGGAAGGATTCACACTTCATATAACCAGGCTGTTGCATCGACCGGCAGGCTTAGCTCGAATAACCCTAACCTCCAAAATATACCGGTAAGGGATGAGAGGGGAAGAGAGATCAGAAAGGCATTTATCCCGGAAGAA
>JBBSAP010000162.1:0-6941 GCA_038252165.1 Bacteroidales bacterium
ATATCGAGGAGAACAAATATTATAAAAATATTGATAAAGCTGTTGTATTCGCGCCGGAGCACCGATTTAAGGGAAAAAGAGAGTGCCGGTTTAACAAAACCCCTGAAACGGGGAATTACTGCTTTTACTTTTTCCGAATATTTATCATAGGTTTCCCCGAATTTACTACGGAGATATTGTTCTTCGGCAAACATTATTCTCTCATAATAAAGCCAGTAAACCAGGATAAAGAATATTACAAAAACAAGTGACCTGACAAAAAGTACCGGCCCGAGCCACATAAAGAAATTACCTGCATAAAGAGGATGGCGGACAAGGGAATAAATACCAGTTGTGTTCAGTTCATCTGCGATCTGACCGGCTGCAGTATTGCGCCCTGAAGTGTTTTTCGGTGCATATCCGACAGTGTATATCCTTAAGGCTTCCCCAAACAGGCTTAATCCAAGGAAAATCAACTCTTCTGTAAAACTGAAAAGAATTGCCTGCCTGTTAGTCAGGTACAGAACAAATATTCCAATGACGATAAATGCTGCCGGAAGCCAGCTTCTTCTTTTAAATAACCAGTTACCGCTTCTTTCAAATTCATGTACCAGTGCCATTTTTAAATCTGAATTTAATGAAGCGGTAAAAGTATGAATTTTTCAGAAACTGTATTTAAGTCTGAGAAAGCCCATGTTGATACGCGATTTGAGTAACAGCCCATGTGTACTGGCCGAAAGCCGAGAATCTCGATCAACTGAACCTGCGCTAATGAGTTATGCATATGAAGCTGAAACAATAACTGCCAGAATGAACGGTTAGTCAAAGCTAAAAACTCTTATTATTATTTGCAGGTTTTATCAGAAAAATTTGCCATTCTGCTGACAGGTGCTCTCTCCGGCATTATGGATTTAACTTTAAATACCACGATGAAGCCCTCCACGGTAGCGTTGGGGCTAAAACAGGATTTCTACTCTCCCGATCAAATAATTGACAGGTTAGACCGTTATTATACAAGTTTATATATCTTTAACCGATTGTTTAAAACCTTTTTACAATGTCAAGTCTCAGGCTTCTACTTGGATTGATCCCATCTACATCAAAGATCGAACAGGCTGAAAAAGCACTGGTTGATGAATTCGAAAAGCTCCAGTCTTTTACAAAATCCGATCTTCTCGCAAAATATACAAAACTTCACGATCTGGTCAGCTCCTCGTCTTTTATTCAGAAAAGGAAGGAAATAGAATCGCTGAAGTATAAGAACTCAGAAGAATATATTAAAGAAAAAGAGTTCCTGTCGCTCCAGAAGGCAAAGGATATTCTGATGTATTTCAAAACAATCTCCGGCAGCATGCTTAAGAGATTCAGGGATCTTGACGGGTCTCAGAAAATAAGGGATTTTGAGGAGCTTGAGAGTTTTATTAAATCAAATGCTTTCAGGCAGAAGCAAAAAATGAAACCCATTACATTCAAGGACTCTGATGAATACAGGAGGCTTCTGGAGTTTAATTCATTGAAATCCGATCCGGAGATAAAGGCTTTCCTTAAGGCTCCCTCCAATGTTACAAAATCAAAGGCTATCGAGAAATATGAGGAACTTGACAAATTCATTAAAAGTGCCGGATTTCTCGCAAAAAAGAATATGAGGCCGATAACATTCAAGGAGACTGAAGAATATAAAAAACTGCTTGAATTCAACCGTCAGAAGGACAGTCTTGACATAAAAGAGTTCTATAAATTTAAATCATCAAAGGAATATGCAAATTTCCTGAACATAGACGGGTCAACCAGGCTTGCAAGATATAATGAGTTGAAAGAGTATGTGGCAACACCCTCTTTTAACGAAAAGAAAAGGTACCTCCTGGATGCCAAAAAATTTGAAAAGACTGAAGAATTCAAAGATATTCAGGAATACGAAAAACTTAAAAAGAATGAGGACATTGTCTGGTACTTCAAGGTAAAGGATTCCAACAAGTTTGATGTGCTCAAAAACAAGGAACTTACCTTCGCTGATAATTTTGAGGGAGACAGGCTCGACACAAAAAAATGGCTCACAAACTTTTACTGGGGCGATAAGCTTCTGAAAGACAATTATTCGGTAGAGAACGACCTTCATGCATATACAGAAAAGGATAATTTCGAGATCCGCAACAGCCTTCTTAAGATCCATACAAAACCTCAGAGAACAACAGGAAAAGTATGGTCGGCAACTTCAGGGTTTAAAACAAAGGAATTCAGTTACACTTCAGGGCTTATAAATTCGGGAAAGAGTTTCAGGCAGAAGTATGGTGTTTTTTCTGCCAAGATCAAACTGGGGAATCCGGCAGCAAGAAATAATTTCTGGATGCTTGCGGACAAGATCACTCCCCATCTTGATATTTGCCGGACCTCGAACAATAAAATCTGGACTGATTTTGTTGCAGACCCCGGCCGGTTTTCAAAGAGCTCAATAGGCCCGCGTTATGCAAACGATTTTTATATCTACACCCTCGAATGGACTCAGGACAGGCTTGTCTGGAAAATAAACGGCGAAGAGATTTTCAGGCAGACATCCAATGTTCCGCAGGAACCAATGTATGTGCTACTTGCCGGCGGTCTTGATAAACCAATCAGCGGAATGACCACAATGGAGGTCGACTGGGTGAAGGTTTATCAGTTCAATTAACAATTTTCAAAAAATATATAATTGCAGGGGCGTAGCACATGCTACGCCCCTGCTGTTTTCCCCGTAACCTACACGAGGTAAAAATGAAATTGATTATGATCCGGGGTATTTATTTGAGTTTTTTGATATCCCTGAGTAACTTTCCCCGGTTTTACCCGTCTTTACACTGTAATTCATCTAATGACAGTAAAGGAATATAACAGATCTGTTGAAGAGTATTCTGATTCCGTTTACCGCTTCATCCGGACCAATCTTAAGGATGAGGAGCGGGCAAATGATATCGTGCAGGACAGCTATGAAAAATTATGGAGAAACGTGACCGTAATTGAATATCCGGTAGTTAAATCATGGCTGTTCACTACTGCATATCGTACGATGATTGATATTATACGGAAGGAAAACAGGATGACTTCACTGGAAGATCATGATAATTATGATTTTCTTTCGGAATCGCAATACAGCGACCTGAATGAAATATTGCATCTGGCCCTTGATCGTCTGCCTGAAAACCAGAAATCGCTTGTTCTTTTACGCGATTACGAAGGATACACCTATAAAGAGATAGGTGAAATAACCGGATTGACCGAAGCACAGGTTAAGATCAATATTTACCGCGGTAGAGTGGCCCTTAAGAATTTTATAGTGAAAATTGAAACTGTGATTTAATTATGAAGCCAAACAGATCGGATTATGAAATATGGTTCTCTGATTTTCTCGATGGTAATCTCAGTGAAATACAGGTTGAGGAGCTTAAGGTTTTTCTGAAGGAGAATCCCGACCTTAATGAGGAATTGAACGGGCTCACAATGGTGACACTAATTCCACCCGATTTCTATTTCAGCGGCAAGAATGTGCTTGGCAAATATCCCGAAAGTCTTTCTGAAGAACAATTTGAATACTTATGCATTGCAAGCCTTGAGAATGATCTTACACCCGGACAAAAATCTGAAATGAATGAGATTATCAGCCGGGATAAAATGAGAAGAAAGAGCTTTGAACGTATCCAGAAACTGAAACTGAAGCCTTTATCAGCCAGCTTTACAGGAAAAAGCAGTGTTAAAAAATTAACAACAGGTCAAAAAATATTCAAGCTGTCAGTCATTGGCTTAAGCGCAGCAGCAACAATAGCAATGATAGTCTCCATATTTCTTTTTACACCTGAAAAGAATAATAGTGATTCAAAGCAAACTGCTCAAATCGTAATTCCGGATACCATATTTATAGAGGCTGATCAGCCTGTTACAGCTAAAGAGCCTGAAACAAATACAATCCGGAATAGTGGCAGATCTGCTGTCAGAAAATCAATCACCGGGATATTGACGGGGGTGGTGAATCTGAACCTGACAGAACAGATTAACCAGGAACAACCTGATTCTGTACCCATATTTCTTAGGCCGGAAGCTTTAAACTCGCTTAAGGTTGAAATCCCTGAGAACTTTGTTACAGCATTCGACCCTGAGGTAAATTCTATCCGGGTATATGATCCTGGCTATATTCCGCCTCTTATCGACTACAGAAGCAATGTTCAATTGTTCCTTGCCAGGCTGTTCCACGAAAAGATCATGAACGACAAAAATTCAGGAACAAGACCAGTGGAATCATATGAGATAGCACAGGCAGGAATAAAGGGTCTTAATAAACTGTTCGGCTGGGCATTAGCCCTTCAGAAAAACACTGATGAAAACGGAGATACCAGATCTTATAATTTCAACTCAAGATTACTGAAGTTCAATGCTCCTGTTAAAAAGCCGGTAAAAGCACTGTAACTTTTTTGTTCCCGCTTACGTCACAGCATTGAAAAACAACAGAAAGGGTTAAAAGTCATGAAAAGAAATTCTATTATAATTTTAGCAGCAGCATTAATCTGCCAGGCTTTTACAGTTCAATCGAGAGAAGTAACGGTGATCGAAAAAAAGCAAACCAGGGAACTTGACACAAGTGACAATATAACAATAATTATTGGTAATGATTTTTTCCGTTTTGACGGAAATGATTCGCTCGTAATAATCAAGATGGGCGACATGGGATTGAATATCCAGGATTCGCCCGACGGGAAAAAAATTGATGTTGAAAAATACAATACTGAAGTTCGTGACTTAGAGGAGGCTGGCAAAGACAGGGATAGGGATCGGAATCACGACTGGGAGGAACAGGAAAGCTACAGGGGAGCAAGAAATTTCAGAGGTCACTGGGCAGGAATGGAAGCAGGATTCAATAATTATCTTCATGTTGAATCAATGATTCTCCCGGAAGAAATATCCTATATGTCCCTTAATACCAGCAGGTCAAATTGTTTCAATCTGAATTTTTCACAGGTAAATATAGGATTCAGCAGACATACCGGACTTGTAACAGGAATCGGGGTAAACTGGAATACTTACAGATTTGAAGGAATTAACAGTATAAAAGTCGGTACTGATGGCAATATTGAGGCCATGATAACAGATAATATGGTGCCTGTAAAAAAATCCAAATTCAATACTTTGTATCTGACCGCTCCCCTGATGTTTGAAGTCCAGATCCCTGCAGGCTACAACAGATTAAATATTGCCGCCGGGGTTATTGGAGGGATAAAGGTGAATGCATGGACAAAGATGGTCTATGAAGATGGCGGAAAGGTAAGGGCAAACGGCGACTATAATCTTAATCTCCTTCGTGGTGGCGTTACCGCCAGAATTGGTTATGAGAATTTCATGATATTCGGATCATACTATTTAACACCATGGTTCCAGAATCTTAAAGGACCGAATGGCTATAACCTCGAACCGTTCGAAATAGGTTTGGCGTTTACGTTCAACGACTAAGGACCAATCAATTTTATTTAATTGATCCGGCAAAAACGCGATGACTCGCATTTCTGTGTTTTTTATTATATTTGTTGATATGCAATGCATTGCGTATTTATTGATTGAAACGCGGTGCATCGGGTATTTAATGATGATTACCTGTTATTAATTATGTCCGATTCAATTTTGTCCCCCCGTGAAATTCGTCGTTACAGCCGGCAGATCATGTTGCCTGAGATTGGTATTTCTGGTCAGGAGAAGCTTAAGAAGACTCGGGTCCTGGTGATAGGGGCCGGGGGGCTAGGGTGCCCCGTGCTTCAATACCTTGCAGCAGCCGGGGTTGGATCGTTGGCAATTGCAGAATTTGACACTGTTAACGAAACGAACCTTCAGCGTCAGATACTTTATGGCTCTGACGACCTCGGCAAGTTAAAGTCAATAATTGCCACCAAAAGGGTTGAGAATCTTAATAATCTTATCGAAACTGAAAGGATAAACCTGAAGATAGACACATCAAATTCGCTGCATATTCTAAAAGACTTCGATATTGTTGTCGATGCAACGGATAATTTCAAGGCAAGGTATATTATAAATGATTCCTGCGTGATCCTTGGCAAACCAATGGTTCACGGAGCAATATATAAATATGAGGGACAGGTTTCCGTATTTAACTACATGGACGGGCCAACCTACAGGTGTTATAATCCACAGATTACAGGCCGGGAATTTATGAATTCTCAGCCTGAAGAGGTGGGGCTTCTTGGAGTGCTTCCCGGTATAACCGGAACACTAATGGCAAATGAAGTGATCAAGGTCATAACAGGGGCGGGAAATGTTCTTTCCGGGAAAGTGCTGGTTTTCAATATTTATAATTATTCTTTTAATATTATGGAAATTATAAACTTGCCTGAGAATCATAACATTATACAGCTTAAGGATAATTATTAAGATTATTTTAGCATTTTCCGCAATTATAACAAGATAGTCTGGTGCTTAAGAATCAATTATTTTATCAAATTTATTCGATATGAGGCTTCTGCTTATCAGCAACTCGACAAACCCGGGAGAACAATATATTGATTATCCAAAACAGGATATCAGGAAATTCCTGGGAGAGAAACATATTAAGGCTCTTTTTATCCCATATGCTGCGGTTACATTCTCATATGACGACTATGAGTTAAAAGTCCGAGACAGATTCAGGGAGATAGGCCACGACATAATCTCAATCCATCATTATACTGATCCTGTTAATGCGGTGCAGAAGGCATCAGCCATAGTGGTTGGCGGAGGAAACAAGGGAACAACGCATCGAGGAGTTCATTGAGGTAAATCCCGGGATCTGGGTTGCAGGTCTCAGGGAAGGAACAATGTTCCTGATTGAGGGCCGGGATATCAGTTTGATCGGACCGGGAAATGCCAGGATATTCAAAAAAGATCATCAGCCGCTTGAGCTTGGAGAAAAGGATGATTTCTGCTTCCTGTTCAAATAAAAATATTTTTTACTTCAA
>JBBSAP010000163.1:0-6831 GCA_038252165.1 Bacteroidales bacterium
GAAAGCCTGGCATAATGATCATTTATATATTTATAATTGCCCCACCATGGCTCATGATAATCGAACGAAGGAGGATAATCATATTTCCTTGCCCCGGTGAAAGAAAAATATGTAAGATGCTGGTTCATAAGGTTTACGCCAAGAGCATATTCCCAGTCGCCGTTGCGTTTCATTTCAGTAAAAGTCAGTTCCCAGCCGGAGCCGCCATATGTTTCACTCATCTTTCTCTGCCTTCCCGTCTGGTTTGCAGCGCTCGCCAGTTCCTTTACCGATCGTACATTTCCGAATTGTGCCCTGGCTGTTGAATCATCCCATTGATTGAATAACATATCGATTGCAGGCATCTGGAACCAGGCGTACATAGCCATATTATCGCCGCCGTTACGCATATTAGGCCATTCATGTTCCCAGTAATGTCCGGTGAATTTCAACCCTTTTCCTTCGCAGTATTCATAATATGGCCTGGCCCATCGGTCAATAAAAAGCTGCAGAAGGGTCTGGGTATAATTATGCCTGATCTTTTTCCAGTCGCCGACCACCTCATACAGGGAAGGGAGCTGAGTCCTGAGATCATAATGCCATTTCTGCTGAAAAACCTCAAACAGATCAGTTGTCCATCTGATCCCTCCTGGTGAACTTATCTGGGGCTCATCTGTGAAGATGCCGGGAACTGTTAATCCGAAATCACTACCGATGGATTTCTCATAACCTGGCATAGTCACATTAAGAAATTTTTGAGTTACCCCCGGGTAAAGAAGATCCACGTATGAGAATCCTCCATACCAGTCACTCTTGCCATTGAATGTTTTCGAGAAAAGGAGGAATTTTCCGGTTTTTCCTTTTTCAGCATCAAGGGATGAAGTAATATTTGTAAAAACTCCGTTATCCTCCCTGAGACACAGGTAATATTTGTGTGCAGTATCAGGAAGCATTTCTGCTTTTGTCATCTTTAATCCCTGCCCCTGCTTGTAGGATTCCGGCATCTGATCAGGGACATGTCCGCCTGCAAATCCGCTGGGATATGAGTTTTCATCATAGATCCAGACTTTCATTCCCATCTCCTTCCCTTTATCAACAGTATATTTGAAAAGATCGAACCATTCATCAGAAAGATATTCTGTAACAAGTCCGGGACGAGGATGCACGAATACCTGGCTGCTTCCCTGGTTTTTGAAGTCCTGAAGGAATTTATCTATTTCTTCTTTTGTGATCTTGTAATTCCAGACAAAAAAAGGAGCTGTGGTATACTCTGCAGAAGGAGATTTGAATTCAGCGGATAATGATGCAAAATCGTTGATCTTTACTTCATTTACTGCCGGTTTCTTACAGGAACTGACTAAAACCAGTACGAAAATGGCAAAAAGCTGGATTTTAAATAATTGCATAAAGGATTTCATAGGTGAGTAGGATAAGGATTTGGTAAATCAAATATACAATAAAAAAACTTCAGGGCTATAGCCCCAGACTTTCAGGTATTCCTTCGGGTATGTCTTAAAAGCCTCTTTTAAAGTGATTACACCTAAATCCCTGCCTGCCTGCCTGCAGGCCCAAGGGGGACTTATTGTTGCACAGATGTTTATAAAGCCCTCCTTGGGGGGTTAGGGGGTGGTTACAATACTTTTAAGACAACCTCATAAAAACCGAAAATCCCGGACTTTAGTCCTTATATTTTTTCAGCAAACCTGAACAACCTCCATATTAATCAATTCGCCCAACTTTTTTATTTTGGAAGCCATATGCCCTATTCCAGCGGCACAATGATGTGCCGGACCATAGCTGTTCCAGGTGTTGATGAAGTTCTTCACTCCAATTGAAAATTTATACCGGCTGTTTGTATTACCTATTTCAAGAATTGGTCCCGGGACAGATTCTCCCTGGGCAGTAAGAAGCATCAATTTCCCGTCAGTTTTCTGTACAACAGACAGTAATGTGGCTTTCCCGTGTTTTACTGACATCTCGACAGACAATCCTTTTCCAACCTTGCCATGGAACACATCAAGCGGTTTTACTTTAGTTTTTCCCTCTGCGATTGCCAGGTGACCCGGCCCGTCGTGGCCCATCAGCACAACATCATCCTTAAAATCGAGAGCATAAAACTCGGTAAATGAGCCGCCGGCGCCGAAACAATCCATGATTTTCATTGCCTGGACATTTTTTATTTCATATTCTCCGGCAACTGGTATCCCGTGGGATGTCAACAGTGAATTGGCAAGGATTATCGAGCTGATGGCCTCTTCATTCTCCTTCACACCGGTGCCGCTGTAAAAATATGCCATAGATCCAAGGTTGTGTCTTTTAACCAGTTTATCGAGCGCTATGGAGGTACGTGCAGCCTGTTGCAAATCGGGTTCAGAACATTTGTCATCAATATCGAATTCCTTGTAAAACAATTTAACACGGTCTGAGATTTCTTTGACTGTTACTTCCCTTCGGAGTTCAGCAAGCTCATCCACCTCAAGCATTTCAATATGCCCGCCAAAGGAAGCAAGCTGAAGTGTGAGGTCGGTGTATACATCGAGCATACCGCCATAATAATGTCCCATACAGCCCAACCTGTTATGTGCCAGCTTATTAGCAACGGAGGCTGCATCGATCCATTCCCTGACTTCATTCCAGGCCTCAGTGTCACCATGTAATACGCCTGTAATCTGATGAAATTTTATACCAGCTCTGATGAACACATTTGCTATTTCAGGAACAGGGCAGGCCGAAACATTCGCCAGCCATACACCGGTCATTTTTGTTCTGTCATATAATTTATTAAAAGACTTATAGTCAATGGCTTTCTCGGGCGAAAGATTTAAGATTATTACCGGAACCTTAGCTCTTTGAACGACCGGAAGAACGGTGGAGGAGAGGGCATAGGTTGTGACATGCAGAAATATAATATCGACATCTGCCTTCCGGAATTTGTGTCCCGCTTCCATAGCACTTACAGGATTGTCGATCAATCCAAGATTTACAATATTGGTATTGAACCCTTCAAGCTTCCTGTGTACTTCTTCAAGATATCCTTCAAGGCGTTCTTTAAGACCTTCGAACTGAGGCCAATATGCATCAAGGCCAATGCCAAAAAGGCCGATTTTGAGAGGGAATTGTGATTTCATATTGAGAAAATATTTATCTTTTAGGTAGGTTTTTACCCCCTTTCCCGTTTCCCCCAAGGGGGAAAAGCTTTTTCGGGATTCCTTTCCCCTCAGGGAATGTTTGGGAAAGTAGTTGATTATTACTTAAAGATCTATTGATGACCTCAATGACCCAGTCAATCTTCGATTCTATGTCTTCATTTCTAAACCGTAGCTCTTTCAGCCCTGAAGATTCTAGAAATTTTGTCCTGTCTTCATCATAATCTTTCCTCGCAAGATGAATTGGGCCGTCAATTTCGATTGCAAGATTTGCTTTCAAAGAATAAAAATCCAGAATATAAATATTATAAGGATGCTGTCTTCGAAAATAAAATCCCTGTTGCTTCCTTTTTCTCAAATGATCCCAAAGAATTTTCTCAGTAGCAGTCATATTTTTTCGCAATTCTCTGGCTTTGGTCTTTATGTTATGACTTGCTCCAAGATTTTGCTTAGATTCAATTATTATTTTTGAGTATACCATTTTCTTTTTTTTACTCCTTCCCTCTTGGGGGAAGGTTGGGAAGGGGGTATTATCTGATGACTGAAGTATATTATATTTTCCCTGAGAACCTTACACTGAAATTCCTCTGCGGTTGAATATCCCCCGGACGGCCCATGTACTCAGTGTTTGTTATATTTTTAACAGCCAATGAAAGGGTAAATGTGTTATTTATCCTGTACCCCAGGCTCCCATCAAGCATGCCGTAACCTGTGTTATGACCAGCCCAGTAATCATTAAATCCCGGCAGGATGTCAGTTGTAATGAAAACATCATCTATATTCAGGATCTTTGATTTGATGTATAAGCTCAGTCCAAGACTTAGTTTTTTCCATTGGGTGTCAATAGATATTATTCCGGAATGTTTTCTCCTGTACTTAAGGTAGACGTCAGTATTTTGATTTGTACGCTTATTGAATTCCACCGGATAGATATATGTATAGCCACCGGATAGTGTAGTTTGAAATTTCCCTAAGGAGCGGGATAAAAGAAGTTCTGTTTCCATACCATAAACGCGTGACTGTTCAACATTTGTAGCCCTGAAGCCCAGTCCCTCAGTATAAAGGCCGAACATGTATTCAATCATATTGGAGTTCTGAAGGAGGAAGAGTGAAAAATCTGCCTGTCCTGTAATATTTCCGATCTGAACTCCTTGTTTTAATCCCGCTTCAGTGCTCCAGCCTGATTCCGGAAGGATATCGGGATTTGGGATAATTCTTATTGATCCGATGGTAGTGGAAGCAAATTTTTCAGCAATTGAAGGAAAGCGATAACCCTGTCCGAACGATGCTCTCAAAAAAGTGAAATTTGCCGCCTGCCAGTTCAATCCTGCTCTGATAATCGGAACTATTTTGTCATTATTACCGTCAAGAGAAAAATTTTCAATACGCAGACCGGCAACTGCTTTAAGCCTTTTTATGGGTCGTATTTCAAACTGAGTGAATCCTGCAATATTAAAGCCTGAATGATCGCCAAAAAAATTGGAATTAACCTTGCTGTAGGTTTCTGACAGGCCTGCAGTAAGATCAAGAATATCGAGCAGTCTGTACCAGAGCTGATACTCGGTATAAAGTGAGACCGCATCACTGTTGTTCTGTTCGCTCTCCGGCAGCCTGTTGAGCGTTGATTGCAGTCGCATCTTAAGATCATGCTGAAAACGGTCTGCCTTTTTCAATGATATAAATGGATCGACAGTTAAAAACGTACCGTGATATTCACTTGCCGTTGAAGGTGATTGTTTCAGGGCTCCGTTTTCCGCATCTTCCCACAGGACAAAATCTTTTTTTGCGTTATAGCCTGAATTCAGGCTCAATCCATAATTGAGTCCTTTGATTTTGTCGCTGAAGTGTTTTATTTTCAGGTTAATCCGGGCAAGCTTCTCACCATTGAGCCTCCTGTAACCTTCATCTATAAATAAGTTGCCTCCGATCCCGAAATCTGTTTTTCCGAATTTCTGCAAATGAGAGAATGAAGTTGTCGAAAATACCCGTGGGGTATCCCACCAGAGCCAGTATTTGTTTTTTGGTTTATCATATATCCCGGCTTCGGTAAAGAATTGAGTGACCGGAATGTTCGTAGCATCGGCGGTGCGGAAATTAATTATTCCGTTAAGCGCTGATGAGCCATAGAGGACTGATGATGCACCTTTTATTATTTCTATCTGGGCCAGGTTTTCCATTGGCATGTACTGCCATTTGATATTTCCCGCATCGGCCGACAGCATCGGAAGTCCGTCGATAAGTGCCAGAACCCGGCTTCCGGCTCCGTAGCTGAAACCGCTGCCTCCCCTAACCGAAGCCTGACCATCCATCACTTCAATTCCGGGAGTCTTGTTTATGATCTCCTGAGCATCTGTAATATGGTTTTCCGACAGGAAAGATGATTTGATGATATCCATCGAAACTGAAAGCTCAGCGACCCTTTTTTCAATTTTGTCGGCGCTTACCACGATCTGGTCTATCTCACGGATCTTCATTTCCATCCCGATATCCAGTTCTGTTGTATCGTTCGACCGGATTAATATGTCCTTCGATACAGGATCGTACCCGATAAACTGAAATGTGACTGATGTTTTTCCTGTACCCGTGCTGATTAAATACAAACCATTTTCGTCGCTCGTAGTGCCGAGGTGTTTTCCATAAATGATATATACACCGGCAAGCGGTTCGTTTGATTTTTTATCTGTTACCCTGCCTTTTATACTGCCGTAATTCTGGGCACTATAAACTGTTGAAGCAAGCAGAAAAAACAGGGCTGTAATGATGTAGCGCATCATTTTGCCTTGAAAGTCATCCTGATGTTATACGGATTTTGGAGATCCTGAAGATTCGGAAGAACAGTAGTCAGTTTCAATGATTTAGAAGTCAGCTCTTTTATATCTGCAATAATAGGTAATGGCAATGAATCTGACCTGATGACAATTTCAGTTTCGTCAACATTGAACTTCCATGTGCCAACATATTTGCCGAAAGATCCGGTCCCGTCTTTTCCGAATTTTGCATCACCAACGAACTTTGTCAGAAGTCCTCCTGCTCCAGCCGCATTAACACCATTTGCCAGAAGACTGTCAGTCACCCATGTCGGGTCCGTAAGAAGCCCGAACCGTTCGGATTCTTTTTCACCGCAGGAAAAAACCACGAAACATCCTGAAATTATCAAAAGCATTACAAGGTTTTTCATGATATTCGATTTATTTGAATTAGGTGAATACACCAATGTTCTAACTAAATCCATATCAAAGTTAGCAAAATTCCTGGAATAAGTCCTGTAACGACTCACGACTCACGACTCACGACTCACGATTTAATAAGCCGCGTGTCGTGTATCTTGCGTCCTGCGCCGTTATCAGAACTCCCTGATCTTGATATTTTTAAATGAAACCTTATTGCCATGATCCTGTAAAAGGATCCTCCCTTCTATTGTTTCTCCGAATCCCTTTATCGGTTTGAACTTGCTTGTTGCTACCAGGTTTATCCATGCCTGATTTGACCTTTCGTATTCAACAGTAAGAAATCCATTAAGCCAGTGCTGGACCTTAGTTCCATTGACAATGATTGTAGCCCGGTTCCACTGGTTTTCCCCGTTGTCTCGCTTGTTTTTAGGGGCGATAAGGTCATAGAGCCCGGCGAGTGTCCTGTTCCCTGCAATGCCTGCCCTGGCATCTGGATGATTCCTGTCGTCAAGGATCTGATACTCGCATCCTATTGA
>JBBSAP010000164.1:0-6761 GCA_038252165.1 Bacteroidales bacterium
ACTATCTGAGGTTCTGTCTGCAACAGATCAAATACTATCATTTCGTTTGTACCCTGTCGTAAAAATGGGGCCGGACAATAAAGTCTTTTTTGAGGTCCGATTGACCAGTACCTTCCAAGATTATGTCCGTTTACCCAGGCTATTCCTTTCTGGAAGTTTGACATATCGAGAAAAGAATCTCCTGCAGCCGCAAGGAAAAAATTGCCTTTAAAGAAAATGCCTTTCTTTCCCGGATTCCTGCTGGATGATCTCAGGTCGTAGATAAATTTTTCATCCATTGGCAAATTGTAAATCTTCCAGTTCATCAGGGTCATTCCGTTTAAAGTAACCCTGTCGGTTATCCCTTTCCTGTCAATAAGGTTCTGTGCAAAATTTATACGTCCCATCCCTTCGACAAGTATCTCAAGGACCGGACTGGGTGCTTTGCTCTCAGGCAGATCAATGGAATTGATGCCTTCCCTCCTGTCAAGAGAGCCAATATATTCTCCGTTAAGAAATACAGTTGCATAGTCGTGGAGATCTGTAACAGTGAGTTTTCCTTTTTTGTGACCAACCAGTTCTGTTGTATAAAGAATGAAACCATAATCCTGATTATAAGCCTCGAAAGATTTAGGCTGAACGGAATTAACCGGCTGCGGAAGATTATCCCATGCAGAGCTAAAATTAGAAAGCCCTATTGAAGGTATTTCATATGCAGGAACCAGGTCAGGAACAGGAGGCAGTTTCTTTCCCTTGGGCAGGTATGAGCCTAAAAGTCTTCGCAGAGCCATAAATTTTGGTGTAGGCTGTCCCTGTTCATCGATCGGGGCATCATAGTCGTAGCTGGTAACATCCGGTTCATAACCCTTGCCTCCTGAATTTGCTCCGGCGGTGAAGCCGAAGTTAGTGCCTCCATGAATGACATAGAGGTTAAATGACTTTTTGTTATCCATCAGAAATCTTATCTCTTTCAGCAAACCAGAAGTATCAGTCTTTGCCCATTTTTCGCCCCAGTGCGTCAGCCAGCCCGGGTAAGTTTCAGAGCTGAATACCGGCACACCCGGATTCATTTTGGCAGCAAGCTCAAAATCGGAGAGCTTGCTTCCCGAATCAAGACCTACTGCACATCCTGGAAGAGTTCCGGCTTCCAGCATATAAGTAGTTGGTCCGTCACCTGTAAAAAAGGGAACATCAATTCCATTTTCAACCCAGACTTTTTTAAGCCTAGTAATATAATTCCTGTCATTGCCAAAGCTGCCATACTCATTTTCGACCTGCAGCATCAGTACAGGCCCTCCGTTTGTTATAAGGTAAGGCTTGATCACTGATGCAAGCTTTGCCATGTACCGCTCTGCAGCTGCCATATACCTGGTATCCATGCACCTGAGTTTAATGTCAGGAATCCTGAGCAGATACGGTGGAATCCCTCCAAGTTCCCATTCAGCACAAACATATGGTCCGGGACGCACAATAAGCCATAATCCCTCTTCCCCGACTATCCTGAAGAATTCCGCAAGATTCCGGTTTTCACTTTCAAAGTCAAAAACACCCTCCTGCGGTTCCTGATAATTCCACATAATATAGACACTTATCGTGTTGCATCCCATCGCCTTAGCCATTTGTATCCTGTTACGCCAGTAAGCTACCGGTATCCTTGACGGATGCAGCTCACCGCTTATAATCTGAACGGGATTACCATCCAGAAGAAATTCAGTTGTCCCAAGTGAAAATGTATGTCTGGGTTTTTGCTTCTGGGAAAAAAGTGCCGTTGTTAATAAAATAACAATCAAAAAGCTCAAGATCAATTTTTTAGACATTGTTTATGTTTTATTTATTTTGTAAGAATAACTGAAGTTCTTGATGAATACTTTGATGTCGTTACCTTAAAGATATATAATCCTGCGGGAAGCCCAAAAGATTTCATATCGATCAACCCAGGATTTCCAAGGGCAATATGCTTGATTAATTTGCCGGTAACTGAGAATATCATCAGATCCATTTTGCTTATTTCTTCATCTGTAACCAGATAAATTTTTACAATTCCGGTTGTAGGATTTGGATATGCTGTCACGAACCCCTTATCTCTGGAATCCGGAGGCTCCACGCCAGGAAGAACATTGTCGGCAAACGGGGTTCCGTCCTTAATGATTGACAATGTCCAGTACGAATAGTCCCCTGGAAAGCCTGAAGGATTAATTTCTGAAGATGAGAGTGAGAATCCTTCTCCATCAGCTCCCGAAGGCCATGGAGAATCATCATCATAAGTAAAATCAAGGATTTCCAATCCATTGGGGTCATTCAATAATATCTCCTCTCCTGCATTTGATAAATTTCCCCGGAAATTTCCCGAAGGAAGCATCCCGTAGTAGCTGAAGAATTTCTTGGGCTTCGATGCAATAACATAAAACTGTTTGGGAGGCAACAGGCTTGTTTCCGGAAAGGTATAATGAATAGCAGAATCGATAACAAGCCCTCCCAGGTGGATGGAATTATTACCTGTATTCTTGAATTCAAGAAATTCCAGATCCTGTCCTTTTGTAGTATCTATACCTGAAATAAAGTCGGGCGGATGATAATGCAGTTCAGTGATCCTTAGGTTGCTGTAATCTTCGATCTTATTTATAAAGCTGACCTGCTGAAGGGCGCTCCACTGACCGTCTGACAAGATCCTTGCTTTGATCTGAGCTGAAGCGGTGATTTTCAAACTGACACTTATAAGAGAAAAGGATGATCCGGTATTGACGCCGCCACCTGTTTTTCTGGGATCGGTACCGTTGAGGGTATAATAAATTGTTCCCTTGCTATTTGGATTTTCGATACTGATTGAAACCGGGGAAACTAAAATCATATCGGATTCATTAATTATTTCCGACTGGCTCTTAATTACAGGGGCCTGAATTAAAGGGTAAAGGCGTGCCTGCTTAAGCTGTTCGATCACGATGTTTGTCCTTAGCGGAATAAACCTGTTTCTTATCTTTTCTACTTCAGGAATCCACTGTTTGCTTTTTGTATAAGGGGTTCCGGTTCTTTTTGCATCACCCCACCTTGCTGATTCAGCAATAACGGCCGGATCAACCTCGTTGATTCTTTTATTTAACCTCATGAGAGCACTGTCGGGAGAAAAGACCCCTCTGCCGGAAAAATGATTCCATGCCCTGTCTGCAAATCTGATCCTGTATTCAGGATTCGCAGAAAGCTTGTAATGAAGCCACTGTGGATGGAAACGCGACAGGTCACTAACCTCCATCCGCAAATTATCAGTCCGGGTACCAATGTTGACCCGGTCCTCATTCAATCCAAATCCCGGACTTTGGACTTCATCAAAAAGCGAGTGCTCGGCATCATGAATAAAAAACTTAAAGCCTGTCGACTTGTCCACCCTGTTATCAATGGCGTAAAAGTTATTTGCTTTCTTATTTTCCATGAATACTGCTGTTGGAGAATCAAAATTTCCTGTATAGAAAATAACCGACATGAAATCAATAAGATTATCCAGATCAACCATTATTTCACCACCTTTTACAGGTTTGCCATCTTTATCCTTTCCTTCAATTTTGAAATAGTCGGAATTGGATACAAACCCTTTCTGGCACATATTATAAAGCTTCTGCCACGAGTCGATTGATCCGTCAGTTACTTCGACGAGGTAACCGGTCTCGGTATTAACTTTCACTACATCATACTCATCGTCGTCACCTCCAAAGTATGATTCGGCATACCTGGCTTCCGATCGCTCCTGCGACTGGAAAAGGCCCCAGTACATCCCGTTAAGGTAAAGATGGTAGTATCTGCTTCGTGTATATGGCTGGTTCATGTCCCGCTGGGTATCGCGCGAAAAAACCTCACGCACCATTGAATTAAACTGGGAACCGGTACTCCAGGCATAATTCTGTTCACACCTGAGATCAATCTTGTCAAATTCACCGACACCTTCATCACCGAAAAGTGGATATCTCAGTTTATCATTGCCATATTTCTCCCTGAAAAACAGCCTGAATCCGTGTTTGGGGAAATCATAATTACGGCTCCACCCTCCCCTTATCCTCAGACCTGCATTGACATTAAACCCTGGTTTGCCTACAGGACTGATAAGCTCCGCACTGCACTCCCGCTCCCATTCCAGGCCGTGCCCCTGGGCATTTACATATATTCCTGAAGCGGGATCAAAAAGGTTTTTAATATCGGTGATAATTGAAATTGAAGGGATTCCCTGCAATGAACTTATTATCTGGCCGGAATAGGCAGGATCATTAACCACATCAGGATCCATTGCCAGATCAATGAACTGACCATTTATATTCATTGAAGGCCAGCTTCCACCTGGCCAGGACTGTGTCCTGACCTTTTCTGCAAAGATATAAGTGCGGGAGGATGATATTGCAGGTTTAAATCCTGGTTTACCGGCCGATGCCCTTATAATAACTGAAGGTGTGGCAGGCCTTCCTGTTGTGCTTTCAGGATCAATTATAATTGTCACAGGCTGATCAGATGTAAAACCGGAAGTGGAATTCTGAGGATTGCTGCCATCAAGGGTATACGTTATCTGGACTGAGGCCTCCGTTGATGAAAGTACAAGGTTGAAGGGATTCTCATAGAAGCCCGATTGTACCGAAAATTCAATTCCGGATGAATCTATAAGCTGAGGCAGGTTCTTTTCAGCATGAATATCTATATCAATATAAAAATCGGTGCTGGTAAGACTTACATTGAATCCCTGTACCGCTATATAATTTATCCCGTCTGAAAGGTTCAGAGATACGGTGCTTACTGTGTAAACAACTCCGGTTCCTGATTCATGATTTGCAGGCGCAACACTGTTATACAAAGGATTGGACGGGGCATTGCTGCTGAGTGCTACGGTTCCGTTTATCCAGATTATAAACCCGTCATCATAATCGGCAGTTATTATTAATTCTTTTATCAGGTCCTTATTTGAGCACTCAAAGGTCGATCGCAGATAAACAGTGGTATAGCTGTTCTGCATGTCTGAAAACTCTGTACCTCCTGCTCCGTTTCCATACCTGAAAGGAGCTTTACCTTTTGTCCATCCTGAATAATCATACCCCGGATTCATCCAGGTTACCGGCAGGGAGGTTGCGTCTTTGCCTTTAACATAGTAATAATCCGACTGGTATGTAAATTCAACCTGTCCAGACAGATCAGGGCATAATATCATAAAAAGAATCAATGATATTGATATATGATAATTTTTCCCCTGCTTTGTCATACGGTAATTAACTTTTTGTTTAGAGGGATTTCAAATTGCCTGGAAACTATGAAGTTTCCTGTAATAACCCTCATCCTTTTTCATCAGTTCATAATGCGTGCCGGTTTCTACAATTTTTCCTTCGTCAAGAACTACAATAAGATCGGCATGCTGAATAGTTGACAGACGATGTGCTATCACGACTGAGGTTCTGTTCTTCATGAGTTTGAGTATGGCATCCTGAACAAGTCTTTCAGATTCCGTGTCAAGTGCCGAAGTAGCTTCATCAAGTATAAGTACGGGCGGATTAGCCATGATAGCTCGCGCAATACTTATCCTCTGGCGCTGGCCTCCACTTAGTTTGTTTCCCGATTCTCCCACGCTGTTCTCATATCCCTGTTCAGTCTCCATTATAAAATCATGCGCATTGGCTATTCCTGCTGCCTCCACAACCTTGTCCATATCCGGATTATCAACACCGAATGCAATGTTCTCCCTGAAAGTAGTATTGAACAGAATTGATTGCTGGCTGACAATTCCCATGATGCTTCTTAAGTCCCGTATTTTCAGATCCCGGATATCAATACCATCAACTGTTATCTGACCTTCATCAACATCCATGAACCTGGGAAGAAGATCTGCCAGGGTTGATTTACCGGCACCCGATTTGCCAACAATTGCAACGGTCTGTCCTTTAAGTATCTTCAGATTTATATCTTTCAGTATAGGTTCATTGTTATAACCGTACCAAACCCCTTTAAATTCAATAGATTCCTTAAACTCAGAAACCGGTAAAGCATTCTCCTTCTCTGTCATCTTCTCTTCCGCATCAAGGATCTGATCGATTCTGTCGATGGAAGCCATTCCCTTCTGGATATTAAACCAGCCGGTCGTAATATTTTTTGCAGGCTGGAGTATCTGGGAGAATACGACAAGAAAAGCTATCAGCTTCTCCTGACCCATATTTCCGGCACCCTTAAGGGCAAGGACACTGCCAAAATACATGAGGATCATCAGGACAATTGTGGAAAGAAATTCGCTTATAGGCGATGCCAGATAAGCTTTGCGCGTAACCCTCCTGAATACTTTTGAATAAAGCTCATTTACCTCTGAAAACTGCTTCTTCATTTTTTCTTCGGCATTGAATCCCTTAACAATCCTGAGTCCGGTAAGGGTCTCTTCGACAACTGAAAGAAGCCGGCCAAGATACTGCTGGCCAACAAATGATGAAGATCTCAGAGTACGGCTTGCTTTACCAATAAGCCATCCGCTTACTGGAAGAAGAACAAGCGCAAAGAGAGTAAGCTGATAGCTGGTTATAAAAAGATATATTACGAATATCATTATATATAGAGGATCGCGAAACATCATTGTAAGGGATGACATGACCGAAACTTCAATTTCCTGAACATCATTGGATATCCGGGTCATAACATCTCCTTTCCTGGCATCCGTGAAAAATGAGATCGGCAGGCGAAGGACTTTATGGTACATCTTTTCCCTGATATCCCTTACAGTACAGGCTCTGATAAAAGCCATACTGTTGTTTGCAAGAAAAATAAAACCGTTCTTGAAC
>JBBSAP010000165.1:0-6586 GCA_038252165.1 Bacteroidales bacterium
CAGCAAATTCAGGAGTGAACCTGATTTCCACAAGTGTATTCACCGAAACGATACCCGATGTATATCCTGTAATATATTCACTGAATCCTTTATCGATGGGAACAATGACTTCAGAAAGACCCTTTTGTTTTTTGATAGCCAGCTTTACAGGAGGCTTTTCTGTTTTTCCGCAGGAAAAAACCAGTATTGCTGATAATACCGGAATAAAAAGTCTGGATAATTTCATTGTAACAGTGTAAGTAAGTAAATGAATCAAACAAATTGTAGCTCACAAACAAGAATCTGGATAAACTGAAACTAAAGTTACGAAAAAGAAAGTAACTTAATTCTCCAAGTCCCGGTTTGTTAGCCTCTTCCCTTTGTGTTTCACCCCCACACCCCCTGCCTGCCGACAGGCAGGCCTGAAGGGAGCTAAAAAACTGTAAGGACTATAGTCCTGGTCTTAGTGGTATCCTCTAACCACGGCTTTAAAGCCGTGGTTAGCAGATAAATATGTATCCGTGCTTTAGCCCTTGAAGTTTTACAGGTTTTGGGGGCAAAACAGACCTTACAGCAATATCCTGTTCCCCAGCTGTCTCGAAATTGATACCAGCGCAGTGCTTAGGGTATTGTATCTTTTCTGAAGCGACAATATTTGATCTTTGTCTCCGCCTTTAACAGCTTCTTCTAATAGAGTCATAATCTCTTTTCTGGCCGCTATTATCTTATCGCTTTTAAATTTAAGGACGGCATCCGGCACTATTTCCCGAAGCTTCATCTCTTCTGTCTCGACGAAAGTTTGCTTGTTCTTCCAGATGAGGCTCAGCTCGTGGGAATCAGAAAGGAGATCAGCTGAAAGTCTCGAAATATCGGGATCTTCATGCTTAACGAAATGCTTATCGCCGGGGAAAAGACCCTGCTCTGAATAAAATCTGAAATCAGCAAAGATTTTTGCACAAATCCTGTCATCGAAGGAGAGATCGTCGGATGTTATTTCACTGACAACATAATCGGAAACGGCTATGATTTCTTCCTTTCCATCCTCGCTCCTGACCCTTCGGTCAAGTTCATTGCTCCCGTATTTTAGAAGCAGCCGGATGATCTCTTTCTCGGAATAATATGAAATCGGTTTGTACTGAACTTGTTTTATCGGCTGGACAGGAGGAACAGGCAGATCCTCGGGGCCCGGATATTTATTCCTTTCCTGGAAAGACTTCTGCTGCCTCAGCTTATTGACCTCATGATAGAGGACAGGTTCGGAAACCTCCAGAACAGTGCTGCACTCTTTGATGTAAACTGTCCGTGTTATTGTTTCCGGGATAACCGCGATCGATTTTACAACATCCTTTATCAGGTTAGCCTTCATTGTAGGATCATTGTTGGATTCCGAAAGCAGAAGCTGGGTTTTGAACCTGATAAAATCGGTCTCTTTTTCCTTTATATATTTTGTAAACTCCTCGTTGCTTACTTTTTTTGAATATGAATCAGGATCTTCCCCGTCAGGCAGAAGGACTATCTTCACATTCATTCCCTCTTCAAGAACCAGGTCGATCCCCCTTACAGAGGCTTTTATTCCTGCAGGGTCACCGTCATACAGGATGGTTATGTTCTGGGTAAATCTTTTTATAAGCCTGACCTGTTCCTGTGTTAGTGAAGTGCCGGAAGAGGCTACCACATTTTCGATGTTTGCCTCGTGAAGGGACATGACATCAGTGTAACCTTCAACAAGATAGCACTTGTCTTCCTGGGTTATTGCCTTGCGTGCCTGGTAAATACCATAAACGATCCTGCTTTTATGGTAGATCTCCGATTCAGGCGAATTAAGGTATTTGGCGCTTTTTGCGTCGGCTTTAAGGATCCTTCCGCCAAACCCGAGGACCTGTCCTGAGAGGGAATGGATCGGGAACATTACCCTTCCGCTGAACCTGTCGAAGATACGTTCTTCGTGCTGAATTGTAAGACCTGTCTTAACAAGGAGATCCTGCCTGAAACCGTTTTGGAGAGCTTTTTTGGAAAATGAATCACGTTGTTCGAAACTGTAGCCGGCTTCAAATTTTTTTAGAGTATTCTGCCTGAACCCCCTTTCCTTGAAATAAGCAAGTCCGACACTCATGCCTTCATCCGATTGAAAAAGATTCTCGGTGAACTGGCGTGCGGCATAGGTGGTAATAACCAGGAGGCTCTCGCGTTCATTCTGTTTCTCAATTTCCTCCGGACTACGTTCCTTTTCGACAACCTCTATATGATATTTATTAGCCAGATATTTCAGAGCTTCCGGATAGGTCAGATGCTCATGTTCCATAATAAAATTGACCGAATTCCCGACCTTGCCGCATCCGAAGCATTTGAAGATCTCTTTTGATGGCGAAACGGTAAAGGAAGGAGTTTTTTCATTATGGAAGGGGCACAACCCAAGGTAGTTAACGCCTCTCTTCTTCAGGGGAACAAACTCCTGGATAACGTCAACGATCTGGGCCGCATCGAGGATCCTTTCTATCGTCTGGCGGTCAATCATAGGTCAAAGATATCAGGAAAATGGGTAAATCATGGCACAGATTGGTGTTTTGTATTAACATTAAACGGATTGCTTCGCTGCGCTCGCAATGACGGATTACCCTGGTAACCTGGTGTTAACTGGAACGGATTGCTTCGCTGCGCTCGCAATGACGGATTACCCTGGTAACCTGGTGTTACTTGATACGGATTGCTTCGTCGCTCCCGCTATGGCGGGGCTCCTCGCAATGACGGTGGACTCTGGTAGCCTGGTGTTACTTGATACGGATTGCTTCGTCGCTCCCGCTATTGCGGAGCTTCTCGCAATGACGGTGGACAATGGACTGATGGGTGATAGGAACCAGGGTCATTGCGAGGAGTGCAGCGACGAAGCAATCCTCATCCAGCTACAGAAACTCACTTAAGTCCCTCCATCCCGGATTAGTACTGTTTATTAAGGCCACTTTCTTATTCCGGCTCCCTCCTTTTATTAGCTTCTCCCTCTCGATAGCTTCACCAATAGTACCTGACTTCTCGAAGTAAACAAGTTTATTTAGATTGTATCTGGCAGAGAAACTATCCGGATGCTTCCTTCTTTTATGTTGTTCAATCCGTTCTTTTAGATTGCTGGTAACTCCTGTGTAAAGCACCGAATTGTTCTTATTTGTCAATATATAAACAGCACCTTTCAATCTACCGCAGACCAATTAATCTTTCTGTCAGAATGGCGACCCCTCTGGTAGCTGGTTCCTTTATTATCCCGATGTTCCTGCCGGCAGGTGAATTAACGTCATTAGGATCAATGAGCCATAATGATGCTTTTCCGGAAGTATACTCAATTAATCCGGCAGCCGGGTAAACATTCAGCGATGTACCGATTACCACGAACACATCTGCCTCAGATGTAAGTTTTATAGCTTCATCCATCATCGGTACAGCCTCACCAAACCAGACGATATGGGGACGCAGCTGACTGCCTGATTCGCATTTATCTCCCGGATTAATATCATTATAACCTATATCGTAAATCAATGAAGGATCTTTTGTGCTTCTTGCTTTTGTCAGTTCGCCATGCAGGTGCAAAACACTTGTGCTTCCTGCTCTTTCGTGAAGATTATCAATATTCTGGGTTATTACCTGAACATTAAAATACTTTTCCAGCGCTGCTACCAGGTAATGTCCTTCATTAGGCTTGCATTCAGCAAGCTGTCTTCGTCTTTCATTATAAAACTTTAACACAAGTTCCCTGTTGAGGGCCCATCCTATGGGAGATGCCACGTCTTCCACATTATGTTCCTCCCAGAGCCCTCCTGAATCACGAAAAGTCCTGATTCCGCTTTCGGCACTCATGCCAGCACCTGTAAGAAATACCAGATTATTCATTTCACCGGGAATATTTCAATAAAACTAATATTAATATACTGAGTTTGCAAGCCGGGTTTTTAACTTATTGAACTTAAGGCAGTGTAAACAAAGTATTGCCAATATTTCCTACTTTTACATCCTATTAATTCCTGAATGAAAAATCAAAGTAATAAACTGATTCTTGCCATTACCGGTGCCAGCGGATCAATCTACGCGCTGAAACTGTTTGAGAGATTAATCGCCCTTAAAGCGCCACTTTCTGAAATCGCTGTTGTATTTTCCGATACGGCAAAGGAGATCTGGGAATATGAAACCGGTCAGAAATTCTTCCCGGAACCACCTGCGAAGGTATTTGAAAACGACAATTTATTTACGCCATTCGCATCAGGATCTTCAACTTACAGCACAATGATAATATGTCCGGCATCGATGGGAACCATGGGCCGTATCGCCAACGGGGTTTCAGATGACCTCATCAGCAGAGCTGCAGATGTAATGTTAAAAGAGAGACGCAGATTGATACTGGTGCCGAGGGAGACACCATATAATCTTATTCATATTAGAAATATGGAGACGCTCACACTAGCGGGAGCAATTATCTGTCCGGCAAATCCGTCGTTTTACAGTAAGCCAAAAACAATTGACGATCTGGTAATGACGGTTGTAAACAGGATAATCTCACTGGCAGGGTTTGAAGGTGATTCATACCACTGGATGGAAAATGATTGATGAAAAGATAATCAGGTTTTTTAAAAAACATCATGTTCTCACAGTTGCAACCAGTGTGAATGACGAACCATGGTGTGCAAACTGTTTTTATGTTTATCTCGAAAAAAAGAATTCTTTGATCTTTACCACTGATCCGGAAACCCGTCACGGGAAGGAATTTCTGAAAAATAAAATTGTCGCAGGCTCTGTGGTTCTTGAAACGCTGATCATCGGAAAGATAAGAGGTATTCAGTTTCAGGGGATTGTCTCAGAGCCGGAAGGTGAATTTTCAGAAATGGCAAAAGGAGCATATCTGAAAAAATTTCCTGTTGCAATGCTTATGGAGACCCATTTGTGGATAGTCGAACTGACCCATATCAAAATGACCGACAACAGGCTGGGGTTCGGGAAGAAACTGGTGTGGTACAAATAAGATAAAGATTGCTTCGTCGTCCCGCTGGCGCGGGTCTCCTCGCAATGACGGTGGACCAATGTTTGTTTTGCAAATGGGGTAGGGTCATTGCGAGGAGTGCAGCGACGAAGCAATCTTTTGGTCGAAGGCATTAATTCTGCCGGACAATAAGTTTACTTGGGACCAGAAATTATCTTCCCAGTTGCTGCTTCACGATCTTGGCAATATACTTTCCGAGTATATCAAACTCTATATTCACCACAGTTCCTTTTTTGATCTGGTGGAAATTCGTCACTTCATAGGTGAATGGTATAATTGCCACCTGGAATGATTTCTGCCGGGAATTTACTACCGTAAGGCTTACTCCGTTCACAGATACGGATCCCTTTTCAACTGTTAAATAATCATCCTGAAGCGGTTCATATTCAAAGGTATAGTACCAGCTGCCGCCTGCTTCACTGACTTCTGCACATACTGCTGTCTGATCAACATGACCCTGCACCATGTGTCCGTCGAGCCGGCCGTCGAGCCGGGCGCTTCTTTCAAGGTTTACCTTGTCGCCCGGTTTAAGAAGACCAAGGTTTGATTTTTCAAGAGTTTCCCTTATTGCAGTGACGGTATAGGTGTCCTTATCTTTTTTTACAACTGTCAGACACACGCCATTATGTGAAATGCTCTGATCGATCTTCAGTTCATTTGTGAATGAACACTTCATTGTTATGTGAAGGTTGTCCTTATCTTTTTCGAGCTTCACTACAGGAGCTGCTTCTTCGATTATTCCTGAAAACATAGTTTAATTATTAGGTCAATGGTTGTAAAGGTAGGGAATTTTGCATAAAAAATTAACAGACCTGCCTGACCTGCCTGACCTGCAAGACCTGCAAGACCTGCCTGACCTGCCTGACCTGCCTGACCTGCCTGACCTGCCTGACCTGCAAGACCTGCACGACCTGCACGACCTGCAAGACCTGCAAGACCTGCAAGACTTGCACGACTTACACGACTTGCACGACAATTTTTAATTCTACTTTTTCCTTTTTATCCTGCCTTTGACGACAGGCATTCCATCCTTTCTCCAGGCAACAATACCGCCTTCAAGGTTATAGAGTTTTCTGAATCCTTTGGCATATAAAGACTCAGCTACACTTCGGCTTCTGTAGTCGGTTGAGCAGTAAAGAAATAAAGAGCAGTCCTTATTGAGTGTATCAGCTAAAGCATTCAATTCGCGTGAAGATGGAATATTGATAGCATCTTTTAAGCGCCTACCTTTAAACTCAAATGGCATCCTGACATCAATCAGCAAAGCCGGATCAGTCTTAAGATACTGAAGGTGATAATAATAAGGATCGAGAGACTGGAATTTTAAAGAATCCGTAACCTGACCGGCCAAAGGCAAAAAGCCAATAATGAAACATAAAGATAATCCGTAAACAAATTTCATCTCAGGAAAATAATTGGGCCAATAAAGTAAATGAATTTATGTATCCTGTTCAAATCCTTAAATATTATTCTGCCTTTAAATAACAATAGTGTCCGGCTAAATGTATGAGATTCTTCGCTCCGCTCTGAATGACAAGTAATTATAGGGTCAAGCGGAATGAGGGGGTGGTTGGAGGCATTGCCTCCAAC
>JBBSAP010000166.1:0-6498 GCA_038252165.1 Bacteroidales bacterium
CTCCAGCATGCAATTGCATCCTGGTAAACCGAAAGGTTTTGATCAGGTATCACAAGGTTTTCATCAATGCCGATGATTTTGCCATAACCTTCACAAACAGGACAGGCGCCTATTGGATTGTTGAAGCTGAAAAAATATTCGTTAGGCTCCTCAAACTCAATCCCATCCTCTTCAAATTTATTTGAGAAATATTCACGCTTGATTCCTTCGTCAGAATGAACAATTGACTGGCAGTGTCCTTTCCCCGTTTGAAATGCTGTTGCGGCCGACTCTGCTGACCGGCTTAAATTATCAGCTTCGTGGCTTATTATTAGCCTGTCAATAACAATATTGATCTTCTGACCCGGCATAAAATCATTTTCAGATACGATTCCGTCGATCCTTTTCAGCTCACCATCCACCTCAATCCGGTTGAATCCCTGCTTGACGAGAAATGAAAAATACTCCGATAATTTAAAGTTCCCGGGAATTTCTCCAGGCGAGACAATAGTCACATTTGTTCCGTCCGGCAGTGTGGTGAGGAAGTTTACAAGGTCATCGGCACTATGCCTCTTTACCTCTTTTCCTGAAACAGGGGAGTATGTCCTGCCGATCCTTGCAAAAAGAAGTCTCAGGTAATCATAAATCTCCGTCGACGTTCCGACTGTTGACCGTGGATTGCGCGAGTTTACCCGCTGCTCAATGGCAATAGCAGGGGGGATTCCGTTTATAAAATCAACCTCGGGTTTGTTCATTCTTCCAAGAAACTGACGGGCATAGGAGGAGAGGCTTTCGACATATCTCCTCTGACCTTCGGCGTAAATTGTATCAAAGGCCAGCGACGATTTCCCTGATCCTGAAACACCGGTAATAACAATAAGCTTATTTCTGGGAATTCTAAGACTTACATTTTTCAGATTATGTACCCGCGCCCCCTTAATTTCTATATATCCGTCTGTCATTTTATAAAATAATTATTATCTACCCCTATCCCGATAGCAATCGGGACCCCCAGGCGGGACTTTTATTATTGCAAGCATCAAGGCCCCCCTTAGGGGGTTGGGGGTGTAGAGCGGTTTGTTAATCTGACTCTATTTTATATGTTCTGATGCTGTTATTTTAAATTAGAATGAATATAAATAATCAAATTTTGACTAAAAAATTTAAAAAAATAAAAAATAATATTTTGAAATTAAAAATATTCATTTTCTTTGCATTTCTATTAACAATTAAAAAGCGACTGCCTATTCAACAACTCTACTCTTGATTCACTTTAAAATTAAAGAGAGAGCTATGAAGAAAACAATGTCCGATTACGAACTTATCGAACAGTTCGTAAAAGGTGAGCAGTCCTGCTTCGAAGAACTAATCCGCCGTCATAAGAACAAAGTATTCGCGTACATAAGTCTTTATATACGCGACCAGGCCCTTGCTGAAGATCTGTTCCAGGATACATTCCTGAAAGTGATCCAGTCAGTAAAGTGCGGCAAATACTACGACAATGGAAAATTCATTTCATGGGTGATGCGAATTGCCCATAACCTGATTATCGATCATTTTCGCAGGGTTAAACAGCTTAATACTGTTTCGAATGACGATTATGAATCTGATCTCTTCAATTCAAAAAAGCTTGCAGAAGACAATATTGAAGATCATCTTATAAAAAGACAGATCCAGAAAGATATCAGGAAACTTATAGCCCAGTTGCCGGATGACCAGAGAGAAGTAGTTATTCTGCGTCATTATTCAGGCCTGAGCTTTAAGGAAATTGCAGATATTACCGATGTAAGTATAAATACAGCCCTTGGCAGAATGAGATATGCCCTCATTAACATGAGGAAAATGATGGAAGAGAAAAAAATTAGTCTGACATATAATTAGATCAGAACAATTTTTTTTGCCATAGGCCGTTTTTATATAAATATTTATAATTACGCCTATGGCATTAACTTCTACTCCTTTTATTTCATATCACAAAATTCAGGTTGACAACATTGACATTTATGAAGATGCATTTGGTCTTTACCAGGAATTCAGTGACGTGATTAACCTTCTGGGACAGTTGAAAGCTGTTCCTAAGAAAAGACTGACGAAACGACTTATCGAGCGGGTCAGGCAGATGAACTGAAAAAAATCAGCAAACACAGGAAGCGTTTCCTGTGTTTTTTTTAAACCATGCCTATTATTAGCAGGACCTTAATTCTGGAATAACATATTCCAGCATGTGTTTGACTAATGCCCTTAAACCACCCCGTCACGATATGTCAATTGACGGTCGGGACACTCCCTCCTAATAACGATACTCTTAAAACACATCTTGCAGAATTACTTCACTCTCTGATATTATATCATTTCATATCATATACTATTATTTATTGATCATCTGAATATGGTGAATTAATGACACCAGCGGTGTCACCTTCCAATAGCCCGGGTTACACCCCGGGAGATGAATAAGTCACAGATATGCAATCCCGGAGGGATTGACTTCCAATGGTAATTTGAAGTCCACCCCTCAGGGGTGGGGAGATCGTTTTATGACCCTTCCCCGGGTGACACCGGGGCTATTGGAAGTCAATGCCGCTGGCATTGACATGTAGTTATCATTCAACAAATTCTAAAATCTTAATTTTTTATTTTTAAAAAAAATCTCCAAAAAAAGTATTGGTTTAAAATATTTTGATATCTTTGTGATATCATTTTGATATCATGGTGATATCAAAATGATAATAAAAAATATCAACTACTATGAAACAAGAATCTACTGTTAAACCTGTCTCTGGTTACCTTGCTGTGCTGGTGGCTATTTTGCTTCTTGGCGGAGCTATTGCCGGATTTTATTATGAAATTATCTGGCTGGGATTTTTACTTGCCTTACTTTTCGTTTTTACAGTTATCGGACTTACGATTGTTTACCCTAACGGATCATGCGTAATGGTTCTTTTTGGTGCTTACAGGGGTACAATAAGGGAAAACGGCTTCTTCTGGGTAAATCCTTTCTTTATAAAAAGGAGATTATCTTTGAGAGCCCGGAATTTCGACAGTGAACCGATCAAAGTCAATGACAAGATCGGTAACCCTATCAAGATAGGATTTGTACTTGTCTGGAGAGTATCCGAAACCTATAAGGCTGCTTTTGAGGTTGATGATTATCAGCATTTTGTTCTTGTACAGAGCGATGCCGCCCTGCGAAAGCTGGCTGGTCTCTATCCTTATGACAATCTTGAGGATCATGAAGCTGTAATGACTTTGCGCAGCGGAGGAGAAGAAGTCAATGATGAGCTTGAGCGGGAAATAAGGGAGCGTCTTGTTATTGCCGGGATTGAAGTGATTGAAGCCAGGATCAATTACATTGCATATGCCGAAGAGATAGCAAATGCGATGCTCAGAAGGCAGCAGGCAACTGCGGTGGTAGCAGCGCGATTCAAAATTGTTGAAGGAGCAGTTTCAATGGTGCAGATGGCTCTTGAACAGCTCTCGGATAAGAATATTGTCGAACTCGACGAAGATAAGAAAGCCGCAATGGTCAGCAACCTGATGGTAGTTCTTTGCGGTGATAAGGATGCCACACCGATAGTAAATACTGGTACTTTACATTCCTGAAATGGGCGATAGAAAATCTATTGTACTCAGAATTGATCCTAAAAAGCTCAAAGCTTTGGAGAAGTGGGCTTCTGATGAATTCCGGAGTACCAACGGCCAGATCGAATTCATCCTCGATGATGCCTTGCGCAAATCAGGAAGGTACAAAGGAAACAGGGATGCAGAGATTGAAGGGGAGCAGGAATTGCCACCTTCCCCCTAAAGGGAGTATTTGTGAGGTAGATATTATAAGTCCCCTTTAGGGGATTTAGGGGCTTAATTACTGATTTATGAAATAGACGGAATGGCAGGCAGCGATGCCTGCTGTTTCTGTTCTGAGCCTGCTTGTTCCAAGATGAACTGGCTTATAGCCTTTTCGGAAAGCAAGGTTAAGCTCTTCCCCTGTGAAATCTCCTTCAGGGCCAATCAGGATAACAGCATCACTGCTTTTCTCATAAACCTGGTTAATCTTTTTCCTTTCACTATCCCGATTGCAGGTGGCAATCATCTTTATCCCGGTACGATCAGAATCAATAAATTCACTGAAAGCTACCGGCTCCTTCAAAGAAGGCATGAATGCCTTTAACGACTGCTTCATTGCCGAAATAATGATACTGTTAATGCGGTCCCTTTTTATCCCCGGCTTTTCAGTGTTCCGGCACACTAAAGGTGTGATCTCATCAACTCCGATCTCAACGCTCTTTTCGATAAACCATTCAAACCTCTCCTGGTTTTTTATTGGGGATATTGCAATATGCAGCCTGTATCCTCTGTTTTCAAAATCCCTTATTACATTGGTTATGGTTACTCTGCAAGCGGAAGGATCGGGATCGCTAATGATCCCTTCATATAGATTTCCATTCCCGTCAACCAGCTTAAGCCTGTCACCTTTTGTCATCCTCAGTACCCTGATGCTGTGCCTTGAATTATTTTCATCCATCAGGCATGTATTGCCTGTTATACCCGGCACATAGAATATCTGCATATCAAAATTGATTGGAATTTCAACTTTTATCTTACAATACCATCCAGAACATCCGGTTCAACATCTTCTTCTCCGGCCATTTTTCTGAGAAATCTTTCAAGCCTGTCCTCTACGGCGACCATATAAGTATAAGGCACCTTAAGTGATGAATCCGGATGCCTCCTGTCCTTTATTTTTATTGAGCTTAGCAGGGTATTAAAGTCGACATTCCCCGCCTGAGCCATCATCACACCTTTAAAATAGGAGAAGTAATACCATGTAGAAGAGTTAGCTTTCAGATATATGTCGATCATATCACCCGATCTTCTTCTCTGAATATCAACAAATCCGTCAACATAAACGTTAACAGGCTGACTGCCGACAAATCCGATTCCTATTTTGCCCGACGACCGGAAGGAGGATGAAGCTTCATTCCACTTAAGGTTAACTTCATTCAGAAGAAGCTCGTAGGTAAATTCTTTTGGCAGGTTTTTTGACAATCCGAAAAGATCTGTCTCTTCCCTGAGCTGTCTGGCGGCATCGACACCTATGAGATCCTTCATTCCCTTGCTGTTGAATTCAGAATTAAGATTGACAGGTTTGAGAGTGGGCATCATCCTGATCTCATCGCTCATCATTTTCAGAGCTTGAGGCGAAAAATAAAAATCGAGGCCGATAATAGCTTTAATTTCAACCTTTCCTGAGTCGGTTGTATGAACAACGTTTCCGGCTCCTGCCATTTGTACAAGATCAAAACTGGCCCCAAAGTTAAGTTTGCCTTCTCCCGATAATATACACTGGTTCCTTTCAAGTGCTACCATATTCCCGTTAATGGCAGGATCGGCTATCTTTTCAGGTGAAGAGATCTGATATCTGCTTTTTTCCCTGTTGTACCAGAGGACCCCGCTGGCACTTATAAGGCTAACATCCGTCCATGATTTCTGCTGGGAAAGAAACGCCGGGTAGATATGGATTGAATCAAGATTCATGAATGATCCTGAATAGACAATATTGTCGTTGATATCCCTTGGCTTATCACTTAAGGTGATCATTACATTTTTGGGATCGATGAATGATTTGAATTTTACAGGGTAACTCTTAAATGTACTGCAGTCGTGCAAGATCCCTGCCGATCCTGTAAAAAGAAGGTTCTTTGACCTGGAAAAGAGGTTAACATCGCCGGTAAATGTGAATGCAGAGCTTAGCATGAATTTCTGATCGGCGGGAATAAAGCCCCTGGCACTGGTTGCCAAAGTGTCAACTGTGACCTCAGCGAAGCTTATCGGCCTGATTTCATTGGTATCATCTATGTAGTCGTATATTGCACTGCCGGAATATCTTTTTGCCGATTCAATATCTATATTCGCCGAGCGGAGAAGGTGAAGATTATTTACAGCGATATAAGCATTTTTAAGCTTTTCGATCTTCGCTCTCCTGCCAATATTAATTTTCCCGTTTTCAGGCTGAATCAGGGCATCGGCAATATGTATGTAGCTAATATTTTCTGCTTCAATGAATTCCTCACTAACGCTATATTTCGCTTTCAGTGAATTGAATGCAATGGTATCCCGAAGGCTGTTAGTAGCAAAGAAGGTCGGCTTGGCAAGATTGTTGAATTCCAGGCGAAGAAGCCGGTCGGGAGGGATCATAGCGGCGGCAGTTTTCCCTTTTTGTTCCATCGAGAGTATCTTGTTTTCCATGTTATACTCAAAATCTGTCATCGTGCAGATATATTGTATTTCCGGAAACTTCACAACAGATGAATTGGTATTAAGATGGAACCTGGTAAGCTTGTTTTGGAAGTTAATATCGGTATTTGCATTTTCGGCGATGAAAGCATAACCGCTTGTTGAAGGGGATTTAAGATTATAGTCAGCAGTATCTGCCCTGATTGCGTTTGATGTAAAAGTGAAGAGGTTTGAATTGATCCTTGAATCAGGCGTATTGATAATACCCGTTCCGTTTAAGCGGTC
>JBBSAP010000167.1:0-6491 GCA_038252165.1 Bacteroidales bacterium
CTAATTAATACTAAACAACATGAAAGAGCGAAAAGGGATTCTATTTGTACTATTTCCTGTAATTTTGACACTTGCGATGTATTTAGTATTCTATCCCAGGATTGCGTGTAAACCAAACCATGCTGGGTTTTGGCTTATTCTGGTTTTGGGAATGTCGATCGGTGTCGCATTGACAAGATTTTCCCAATGGTCAAATACAAAAAAGCCGGACAATAATTAATAAACAGCAGACAAAAAAAGAGGCAGGTTTACTGCTTGACTATTATAATATTGCTACGACCACATAACACGGACGGTGCTATGAGGTAATAAGCTTGTCACGGTTTTTGCATGACTCTGAGCCACTTACCGAGACCGGATAGAGAAAGAAAGTCTGTTGAAATTTAAACGGAAGTTATATCCAATCTATAGGGTCAAAATGCCCGATTTCCGTCCAGAACCTGGCGTAAACCTGGCGCATAAAAAAAGAGTTACAATTTTTGAAGATTTAACTCTCTGATAACGAATGTGGCACAAGTGGGACTTTTCCAGACAAGATTCATTCCCATTGAAAACACTTTCATTTTGACCATTCCGGAGAAGAAAACAAAACTTGTTGACAAGTCATGGTCAAAATCAAAGAAATATTTAAGAAATATGGGATTAAACTGGAAGGAAATATTGGATAATTCTAGGTGGGTGGATTTTTATTTGATCCATGTTTAATACTTTCATAACTTTAACATATTGAATGACTAAAATTACTTTATATGGCAAGTCTCATTCCGGATTTTGAATATGATATCTTCATCAGTTACCGCCAGAAGGACAACAAGTACGATGGCTGGGTAACTGAGTTTGTTGACAATCTGATGAAGGAACTTGAAGCTACCTTTAAGTATGAGGTAAGCGTTTATTTCGATATCAATCCGCACGATGGGCTTTTAGAGACATATGATGTTGACGCCTCCTTAAAAGAGAAACTAAAGTGTCTGGTCTTTATTCCGATAATCTCCCGTACCTATTGTGATCCAAAATCATTTGCATGGGAGAATGAATTCAAAGCATTTGTTGAACAGGCTTCACAGGATCAGTTTGGATTGAAGGTAAAGCTGTCCAACGGCAATGTAGCAAACAGAGTATTGCCTATTCGTATCCACGATCTTGACGATGACGATATGAAATTATGTGAATCGGTTCTTGGTGGAGTTCTCAGGGGAATTGAATTTATCTACAAAGAACCGGGAGTTAACAAACCACTTACTGCAGACGATGATGAAAAGAAAAATCTGAATAAGACAAAATACCGAATCCAGATTAATAAAACGGCAAACGCATTAAAAGAGGTTATTTCTGCGATAGAGACCCATGACCAGAAACCTGAAGCAACCTTAGAAGAAAATATAAAACAAATATCTGTCGTTCAACCAAATCGTAAAACAAAAGTGCTGGCAGGGTCAATTTTAGTCCTGGCATTATTAATTTCTGGTCTTTTATTTATACCAAAATTGTTCAGGACAGAAAAACAGAATGAAAAATCAATTGCAGTATTGCCTTTTAAGCTGCTTAGCGATGAGCCAGACAAGCAATATCTGGCTGATGGCATGATGGATGCAATTACACTTCATCTTTCCAGAATAAAAAATTTGCGTGTTATGTCCAGAACCTCGGTTGAACAGTACCGTGAAACTATAAAAACAACGAGTACCATTGGCCAGGAACTTGATGTAGAGTACCTGCTTGAAGGCAGTTTTCAGAAGTTTGGGGATAATGCAAAACTGATTGTTCAGCTGATCCGAGCGAGTAAGGGGAGTCATTTATGGGCAAATGAGTATGACAGTAAATGGAGTGATATTTTCTCATTACAGAGTGAGGTGGCACAAAACATTGCATCAGAATTACTGGTTGTGCTGACTCCGGAGGAAATTGAAAAAATGGATGAGAAGCCAACTGAGAATCTTGAAGCCTATCAGGCCTACCTGAGAGGCCGTTATTATGCAGGACAACCACACTTCACAGTTCAAAACTGGAATCTTGCCATGCAGAACTACCAGGAAGCAGTCGAGATCGATACTACATTTGCATTGGCATATGCTGAGCTGGCGCATAGCCACGGCAGGCTCATCTACCTCAGGCAGGATCTTTCTGAATTGCGGTTTGAAAAAGCAAATCAGGCTGCTGCGAAGGCACTAAAATACGGATCTGATCAACCAAGGGTACATCTTGCACTTGGTTACTATTATCTGTATACATTCAGGGATGAAGAGCAGGCGCTGAAGCATCTGGAGATAGCTGAGAAAGAGCTTCCCAACAATGTTGAGATTATGATCGAGAAGGCTGATATTATTGTGAACAGGGGGCGGTGGGAGGAATACATTCATTTGCTTGAAAAAGCCGATCAGCTGAACCCGAATGATGCTTCCATACTTACCGAACTGGCTTTAGGTTACTGGTACACTCGTCGTTACAGAGATAATATTGATATCTGCAACAAGGCTATAACACTATCCCCCAACAGTGCCTGGCCCTATCTTTATAAGATATTCGGATACTGGAGCTGGAAAGGACCTGTTAAAGAATCGCGTGATGTCCTGAAATTTATCAGTAAAGAAAATGAATGGAACCTGTTTTCATCATACTGGCAGGAAATCGGAGAAGGTAATTTTCAGGCAGCGCTGAAAATGATGTCTGACACCACACAAGTCTGGGGAACACTAAACAAGATGTGGGCCATTCCACGAACAATGTATAAGGCTTTTATTTATGATTATCTGAATGAACCCGAAGCTGCACATGCCTGTTATATTAGTGCCGTGGAAGTTTTGGAAAAGAAAGTTGCTGAAGTTCCGGCTGATCCCAGGTATCACAGTGCACTGGGCATGGCATATGCAGGCTTGGGTAAAAAAGAAGAGGCCATCAGGGAGGGGCTTAAAGCCGTGGAACTTTTACCGGTTTCAAAAGATGCTGTTTACGGAGTAGCGCATGCGCAAGACCTGGCCATAATATATACAAGACTTGGTGAGTTTGATCAAGCGCTCAAACTGCTGGATCATCTTCTTTCAACACCTTCCTGGCTCTCTTCCGTGTGGATCGAATGGGAAATACGCTTTGCCCCTCTGAAATCCCATCTCGGGTATAAAAAACTGCTGGAAAAATACCCGGCCGGAGAATAGCTGGAGAATGGTATAAATACAGGTCCTCCTGACCACCTCTGGCCGGTCTGATTACAATTGATATACATAACTAAACAACAAGGGTTTAACTCCATATGATAGGGTTCAGTATGAGATGGCTAACAATTTTTCGAACCACTGTCTTTAATCCTTCTATTATTTGACCTTAACTCCCTCAATTTTTAATTTCAAATATAACCAATCGAGAAGACGAGGAAATATATTATTTAACGATCCCAGTAGGAAGTTAGTAGTAGGGACTACAACAATAGCTTTATTTCTCTTGATCCCTTTTACAATAGCTCTTGCTACTTTTACGGGAGGAATCTTCGGGGATATCCAAGGTACTCTTATGCTTTCGATCATTGGTGTATCAACACGAGCTGGATATATTGAAGTTATTCTTATTCCATGATAAATTTCTATAGTTCCTGACGGAGGACATCTCCAAATCCGTCCAATGCTGATTTCGCAGCTACATACGGAGAATCACCCCTTATTCCTTTCTTGGCATCAAGACTGTTTACAATTACAATATGACCTTTACCTTGACGCTTCATTTCAGGAAGAACACTTTTTATGGCATGTAATACTCCAAAAAAATTTATATCAAAAGACTCTCGGAAAGATTCAAGATTTATTTCGTGACTTACATCTCCAATATAAAGACCTGCATTGGCGATTAATATATCAATGTTGCCCCATTTTAAAATAGATACCTTTACCATTCTTTGAGTGTCTTCAAATGAACTGACATCTGCCTTGATCACTAAAGCTTCTCCTCCATTTGACTCAATTTCTTGCTTCAAAGACATCAATTTTTCTTCATTCCTTGAGGCTAAAATAACTTTTGCGTTTAATTGGGCAAAAATCAGAGCGGTACTCCGTCCAATACCACTTGATGCTTCAGTAACCAAGATTACCTTGTCCTGAAAATAAATTTGATCTCTCATAATTATATGCAACAATGAAATTCAAATATCGGAAGTTAATGATTATTTAAAAATTAATGGGTTACCGTAAAATCCGTCCTTCTTTGACCACTTCAAAAGAAGGTCTGATAAAACTTAACATACATAACCAACAACAAGAATTTAACTTAGGGCTTTGGTGGTCAATTTGAAATGGCGATACAAGGGCAGGATGACTCGCTTTTCCAAATAAGATTCATTCCCTTTGAAAACACCTCTATTTTGAATATACCTGAGAAGAAAACTAAACCGGTTGACACGTCAGGATCAAACGAAAAAGAAATATATTTGAAATATGGGATTGGAGTTGAAGAGATCTTTGAGTAGCGAACCTGAGCCTTCATCCTCATATTCACTGTATAGTTCCGGCCTTGGGTTATTCCATCAGGGGCACATTTTCATTCAGGGGGCTTTGTTCCGGGCTATCATCCAAATCGCCCATTATTCCCTCAGATTTTAAGATTTGCAGTGTTTTAAAGAACTTAGGAGAATGTTCTTCATCGTTTCCCCTGCAAAGACAAACGATAAAACACTGCCATGTAGGATGATTCAGTATAGTTCCGCCGGCCCATAATGATTCATCATCGGGGTGAGCTACAATAATGGCAACTGCTTTTGAATTATTTTTGTCCATTTTCCATATGTCCCCTGAAGGAGAAGATTTTAAATGCATGCTGGCAAAGAAACAGAAGTAGTAGTTGTATTAATATTTGCAGAGACTGACTCTGCTGCGGCTATTTTGAATTCTTAAGTTCATTCAGTAGTTCCGATAAATTAATAGAAGCGTAAGTGGATGCGTAGTCTGACATACCATAAGGAATAATCAGGTTATCATTATGGAGAATAGAACCGCAAGAGTAAACAACATTGGGCACATATCCTTCCCTTTCTTCAGCATTGGGAGCCAATAAAGGTGTCTTCAGCCTGCCAATTTCTTTTTCAGGATTATCAATTTCAAATAATGATGCTTCTAATACGTATTCCCTCATGGGTCCTACTCCGTGTGTAATTAACAGCCAACCTTCTTTTGTCTCGATAGGGGAGCCGCAATTTCCAACCTGTACCAGATCCCAGGGAAATTTTGGTTTCTGAATGAGTTTGGCTTCCCGCCAGATATTGATATTATCTGAATAAGCTATATAATTATTCGCTCCATCTATCCGGCACAGAATAGCATATTTACCTTTGATCTTCCTGGGAAACAATGCCATTCCTTTGTTCTGTGCGAGTTCACCATGAATGGGTAACCCTTTGAAATGATAGAAATCTTTGGTTGCAAGTAGCTTTGGTAATATTGACACACCATCATATGCAGTATAAGTTGCATAGTAAATTACTTCACCGGTTTCTTCTGTGAATTTAACAAAACGTGCATCTTCAATTCCATTTTTTTCAGTATCAGAAATTGGAAAAATAACTCTCTCAGAAATTGCCGAATCAAGTGAAAATTCAATTTCATAATGTGATAGAGCCAACCACATCATTTGATTAATAATTAATTCTTTATTTGCCGAAAGGTTATGTGTTTTTCTTGTTTCTTCAACGGCCCTTTTCAATTCACCATAAGTAAACCTGTCGCCCAATTTTTCTAATACAAAGACCGGAGAAATTTTATTATTGAAATCACGCATTTCATCCAGCTTCTTTATAAATGATTTTTTATTGTAAATATGCCTTTTTATTCGCTCTGCTTCTGCCAACATTTTACCGACAGGTTCAATAATCAGATTACTGTTTTTATCAATAATACCTGAACGAAAAACAATGGACGAAACATGCCCTTCGCCGGTTGCCCTGAAGCTAAAAATTAATCTTTTATCATCCGGACCTAATTCCGACTGATCAGGATCCTCTACGACGGATGGATTAAAAAAAGCTGCCGATTCAATAGAATATTCCATTGTGAAATATGAGCCTAAAAGCGCCTTTCGTGATTGCTTAATCTTGCCTGGTTTTATTCCCAACTCATCAAACAAGTTAGACAGTTTATTAAAATGCGTTTCGAATATCATTGAAATATTTCTATGACGTCTGGAATAACCTCTCAGAACCCTGCTTAATGCTGTATTTACCTCGCTATCAGACATAGCCAACACATTAAGGATAATATTTTTGCTTCTTTCATCAGAAGTATAATGAAAACGGGCGATTACTCTGCTGGGATCAGGTAGAAATTTTATATCCTTTCTGTTAACTGTAACTTGCATTAGTTAATATTTATGTAATTTCTATAAAGATAATAGCTTACGTTTAATAAGCCGATTTATTTTGTATTAGTTTATTTGAGTTTCAAGGATTTCACAGCATTAGCATCAGAACTTGATATTCATGCTGATCTGATTTATCGGTGGAGACGGGAAGCTTTAGC